>JBGPMT010000263.1:0-4724 GCA_041487135.1 Binataceae bacterium (SeqCode)
AGGCCGCGATCGATCCGTCGGTGACCGACGAGACCGATCCGCTCTCCTGCGATCCGAGCCTCGACATGTACAATCCAGCGAACGGTTTCCGCGAGCCGCCGGAATCTAGCAAGTATAGCGAAGAGTTTCTGCAGCGTTATCGGGCGGCGCAAGCGATGCGGGTTGCGCGCATCGATGCGATCGCGTGCCGCTCTATCGAAGAGCAGCGCTACTTTGCCGATCTCACCCGCGATCCGGCCTTCGACAATCAACCCCATGCGCGGCGCAGCTTTGTGAGCCGGCGGGCAGTGAGCGGGCGCTACCTGCTGATAAATCGGACCGAAGCGAATCCGGCCTTTACGGATCTTTCGATTGATCCTTCGTTGCGCAGTTACGGCTCGCTCTTCTCGCCGCGCCCCGACCTGTTCAACTACACTGAAGCCGGCTTTGGGAAATACCAGACGCCGCGCGCATGGTTGAGCACCTGGTCGGGGCGGTCATCGCGCGCATCGGTGCTCGACAATATCACCAAGATCAAAGTTCCGACCCTGGTGCTGAATTACAGCGGCGACCACGGTATCCATCCGTCGGATTCCGCAGCGATTTACCGGCAGTCGGCGGCCTCGGACAAGCAATTGGAGCAGGTCGATGGCGATCACTTCGGCAATCCACTCCCGTCCAGGCCCAACCGCGGAGGCAGACCGGAAGCGGCGCGCGTGATCCTGCGATGGCTCCGGGAGAGATTCCCGGTTCGCTAGAACTGTCCATTGCGAATTCAAACCCATCGCGGTCGTTGAAGAAGGATTGAAGGCGTGAGCCAAGCGAAGAACACCAACCGCGGAAAGACCAAGACCAGCGTGAATCTACGCACGGGCGCGGACTATCTCGCGTCGCTCAACGACGGGCGGCGCGTGGTCGTCAATGGCGAGCTCGTCGACAACGTGGCGACCCATCCCTTGACGCGCGACTACGCCAACGTGGTCGCGAGCTGCTATGACGCCCATCGCGACCCGGCCAACCATGAGGCCATGACCTTTGTCGGCGAGGACGGCGTACGCCGCGCGATGATGTGGATGCGCCAGAGCGACAAGGCCGGGCTGGTTCGCAGGCGCCTGTACCACGACATGGTTTACCGTCTCTTCGGGTACTCGCTGTTCGGACGTCTGCCCGACGTCAACATCAGCGTCTTTTTGACCTTGATCGACGATCCGCAACCCTGGGAGGAGAACACCCGTGGCATCGATTCCGCGGGCTTCGCCGACAACATCCGGCGCTTCTGGGACCGGATGGTCACGGAGAACCTGAACGTCGGCCCCGCTTTCATCGATCCGCCGGTCGATCGCTCGCGCCCCGAGGCGGAGGCCGAATCGCCCAACTGCCGGGTGGTCGAGCAGCGGCCCGATGGGATCGTTATCCGGGGCGTAAAGGCAGTCGCGACGGCGTCGCCATTCGCGGATTGGCTTCTGGTCGGCACGTTCTGGAAGCCGGGAATTCCGGCCGACCAGACCATGTACCTGGTGGTGCCGACGAATGCGCCGGGCGTCACGATCCTGACCCGCGAGGCGGCGGTCAGGCCCGAGGCCTCGAAGGAGGAGCACCCGCTGATCGCGCTGGGCGACGAGCTCGATAACAGCGTCCTGTTCGACAACGTGTTCGTACCGCGCGAGTACATCTTCCATCTCGGCAACCCCGAACACGCGATGCTCTATCCGCAGCGCATCTTTGACTGGATCCACTGGGCCGATCTGATCCGGTTTGGCGTCAGATCCGAACTGATCGCCGGACTGGCGCTGCTGATCGGCGATGGCAGCGGGTTGCTGAAGATTCCGGCCACCGCCTCGCGTATCGCGGACATCATCCGGTTTCGGGAGACGCTCCGTGCTTTCCTGATCGCCGCCGATGAAACCGGCTTCACGACCCCGGGCGGGATGTACAAGCCGAACAACGTGTTCCTCGATTTCGGCCGCGCCTTTTACCAGGAACACGCCAACGCCATCATGCACGAGCTGGTCGATCTGAGCGGCCGCAGCGCCTTGATCCAGCCTGCCGAAAAAGACTTCGAGCAATACGGAGCGATACTCGACTCGATGCTCCGCGGGGCGTGGAAGAGCGGGCGCGATCGCCTCAAGGTCTTCCGTGTCGTCCGTGACATGTTCCTGACCGACTGGGCCGGGCGCAGCCGGATGTTCGATCAGTTCAACGGCACTCCGCTCAATACGATTCGAATGCTGACGATGATGCGGACGGAGTTCAGCCCCGATGGCCCGCTGACCGCCTTCGCACGCGAGGTTGCCGGCATACCGCTGGTTCAGGGTCAGGAATCGACCAAGCGGCAGGTCGCGAACTACGCGCGCGCCCAGGATGCCAAGACCACCTGAGCGGTTCGTTCGGGCCTCACACGTCAAGCCGGGGCGGGAGCGAAGCCGCAACCTTCTCGATCGAGCCTTCGAGTCCGGCGTTCATCGCCGCGCTCCCCGGGATCCGCATCGAAAAGATGCTCTCCACCGAGGTGTAGTCGTAATAGCCGAGCCGGGCGATCGGCCGCAGCTTCAGAATATCGATACAGCCGTCCGCGCGCAGGGCCTCATCCGCGATGTGTATCGCGATGACCTGGCCGAACACGACGTTCGCCGGACCCATCACGCCGTTGCCGGGCAGGCGCACGGTCTGCAGATAGCGGCATTCGAAATGGATCGGTGATTCGGCGACCAGGGCCGGGCGGACCAGGCGCGCCGGCGCCTTGGTCAGGCCCGCAATCTCGAATTCGTCGACCTCCGGGGGCAATTCCTGCGCCGTCATATTGACCGCCTCGCGCAACGCGTAGGTCGCCATGTTCCAGACGAACTCGCCGGTCGCCTCGGCGTTCGCGACGCTGTCCTTGCGCTTGCCTTGCGTATTCTGATTGGCGCAGAAGAGCACGATCGGAGGATCGAAGCTGACATTCTGGAACTGGCTGAAGGGGGCGAGGTTATGGCGGCCGGTCGCGTCGATCGTCGAGATCCAGCCGATCGGCCTCGGCACCACACAGGACTTGAAGGGATCGTGCGGCAGGTTGTGCGGCGTGCGCCCCGGTTCGTAATACATAGTGCCTCCGGCGCCAAAGGTTATGCGACTCCATTGTGTGCCGCAATTCTTCGCAATCCTGAGGAATACTTAGGTGAAATGCCTCGGACCGATTGGTCGTCACGCGCGGATCGGATAGTCGCGAACCTCCAGCACCTGGTAGCGGATCGTCCCGTAGAAATTCGGAAACCTGAGTCTGTCCTGCGCCGCTTCCTGGCGCTCGGGCGAGGCCAGGGCCGCTTCCAGGCCCTTGATATCATCGAAGTACATTTCCGCGATCATGTAGATGCCTTCGTTCAACTGATGCGCCTTGTTCAGGGTCAGGCGCCGCAGACCCGGCCATCGCGCGACGATCGGCAGGTGCTTTTCCCAGTAATATCGATCGAACTTTTCGGGGTCTTCGGGGCGCCCCTCATAAATGACGCAAAATTTCACCATGATGTGCTCCGCGGCGATAATCCTGAAGGCGGATTGACCTGCCAGCCCGGCTCCGCGGGTCAGCCGGCCCGTTGATCGAGGAAGTAGCGAATCTCGAACATCAATACTCCGGTATCGGATCGATAGGGGCCGTGCTTCATTCCGGGCGGCCGGCAAGCATAACTGCCCGCGGTGAAAGTCTTGCCGAGCGTGAGGTCGGTCAGCGTACCTTCGATGATCCAGACTTCCTCCCAGAAGTCGTGAGTAAGCACGCCGGCGAAGCTGAAGTCCGCCCCCTTCTCGAACCTCATCAATCTCGTGTAGTTCCCCGTGGCCTCGTCCTTGCCGAGAATTTTCTGGAAGATTCCCGGCTGCTTATCATTGAGCTGCTCCCAACCGGCATTCTGCGGTATGTGAAACTCCAGTTCGGGCTTTGCCATCGGTCTCCCTCTTTGTGCGTTTTGAGCTGGATCGCGAGGCCTGTTGACTCGATTACCCGGTAAGGTATGCGATATATTCGCGCCGAATTTGTCAAGCCTGTAGAACAACCCAACGATGAAAATCGGATTTCATGTCGGCCAGGTCGTCTTACGGGGACGCGATTTGCATCAGCAGTATCTCGAACATCTGGAGCAATTTCGCGCCGCCCGCGATGCGGGGTTTGCCTATTTCTCCTGGGGCCATCACTGGCTAATCCATCCGTTCCAGCATTTTCAGCCGCTCCCGATCCTGGCGCGATTCGCCGCCGAAGCGGGCGAGATGGAACTGATGACGATGCTGCTGTTGACGCCGCTGCTCAACCCGGTGGCGGTGGCGGAGGAAATCGCCACGCTCGATCACATCTGCGGCGGCCGGTTCATCTTCGGCGCCGGGCTTGGTTACCGGCCCCAGGAATGCGAGGCGGCGGGGATCACGATGGGGGAGCGCGCCGCGCGCTTCGAGGAAGGCCTGCATCTGATGAAGCGCCTGTGGACCGAAGACGAGGTCACTCATCACGGCCGCTTCTACCGGGTCACCGGGGCGCGCCCCACGGCGCGCTGCTTCCAGCAGCCGTTCCCGCGGATCTGGATCGCCGGGATGACCGACGCCGCGGTCAAGCGCGCTGGACGGCTTGGTTATCCGTTCATTCCTTCCGGCTTGCAGTCACGCGAGAAAATCCGCGCGCAGCTTGGGCTGTGGCGCGAACGTCTGGCCGCGCACGGCCATCGGGCGGGCCCGGATCAGCCCCTGCTCAGGGAGTTTTACGTCGCATCCAGTCAGGACGA
>JBGPMT010000264.1:0-4711 GCA_041487135.1 Binataceae bacterium (SeqCode)
CAACAGGCTCCCGGCGCAAGGCCTCGGCAGCTGGCGAACAAAGCGCGAAATAGCGTCAACCGATGACGAGTCTTGACGTGTATATTGTCAACTGGTCAGAGAAAATCACTGCAATTGAGGAATTTTCGGATCGGCATCGTTATCTTCGCGCCGGATGGGCCTCAGCGACGACTTACTCTCTGGTCCGGCGGTTCCGCTTTCAGCGTCGGGCGGGAGTTTCCAATCCGGGCGCGCCGCGGGCAGCGGCAGCCCGGCGCCTGCTCGCGCTGGTGCCGAGCTGACCTGGGACCGCGCCGGCCGTCGCTAGGCCGCCGTGCTCTGGGGCGCGCGATGCTTCGCGATCTTGGCCTCGCGATGGGCGCCCGAGGTGGTGCGCGAGTAGCGCGGCGGATTGCCCGGTCCGGTGCAGGTCGGCAGGCACTCGATCACTGCGTCGTAGTTCGGCTGATGAAAGAAAATCACGGAGAGGCGGTCCTTGTGCACCTCCTGAGGACCCGGCAGCCCGACGCGATGGAGCGTCGAGACCCAGCGGTCGTTGGTCCACTCCGCCATCAGATCGCCCAGATTCACGATAAAGGCGTCGGGCACGTAGGGCACGCGCAGCCATCGCCGCTCCGGCGTGAGCACCTCGATGCCGCCCACGTCGGTGTCGGTATAGACCATCGTCAGGCTGCCGTAATCGGTATGTTCCCCGCTTCTGAGCTGTCCGGCCTGGGGCGCGCGCTCGACCGGCGGGTAGTACATGGCACCGAGGATGGTGATGTGGCGGTCGATCCTGTCCTCGAAGAACCGCTCCGACAGGCCGAGCCCGAGGGCGAAAATCCGCATCATCGTACCCGCCAGGCGCTCCATTTCGCGATAGAACGCCTCCGCCGTCGGGCGTACCGCGGCCGGCTCATCGGGCCATAGATTGGGCATGAAATAACGGCTTCCCTCCGGCCCCAGGTGATAATCGTCCGCCGGCGTATCGACCGGGCCGAGCACGTAACTCTCGCGCAAGTCGGGCGGGGTCTGCTGGCCGAGGGTGTGGGCAAAGGTTTCGGCGGCGCACGGAACATAGCCGCGGTAACGATCGGGCGTCACTGCGTACTTGGCCTTGTCGCGCTCGGGGAGGGCAAAAAATCCGCGGAACGCGCCCTGCACGCCGCTCAGAGTCTCGCGGCGCACTCCGTGGCCGGTGATGATCAGAAAGCCGAGGTCGCGGCAGGCCTGGTCGACCGCCTTGGCCACCCGCTGCTGGTCGGCGCGGTCCCCCTCGATGAACGGTGCGATATCGATCAACGGAATCGAGCTCTGGTACTGTGCGGCTGAACTCATGAAACGGCTCCCCGCGCATCAGATAGCAGAAAATCGGCGCGAAATCATCGCCTCGGCGGTCTAATGCGGGCTCACGGCCCGGGTCTGCTATATTCGATGGACCAATGGCCGCGCCGTCGCTGAGCACTCCCGCACCTGCGGAAGCCGGGCAAAAACACAAGTGGCTGATCGCGATCGCGGTCATGCTCGGGGCGACGCTCGAGATCCTCGACACCTCGATCGTCAACGTCGCGCTGCCCCACATGCAGGGCAGCTTCAGCGCCAGCCTCGACGAAATCACCTGGGTGCTGACCAGTTACCTGGTCTCCAACGGGGTCACGCTTCCGATGACCGGGTGGATCTCGGCGCGCTTCGGCCGCAAGCGCTACTTCCTGTTTTCGGTGACGGCCTTCGTGATCGCCTCGGGCCTCTGCGGGCTCGCTCAGAGCCTTACCCAGATGGTGATCTTCCGTCTGCTCCAGGGAGTCGCGGGCGCCGCGATGATCCCGTCCTCGCAGGCCATCCTGATGGAGACCTTCCCGCCCAATGAGCAGGCGCTGGCGATGGCGACCTGGGGACTGGGGCTGATCACCGCGCCGATCCTGGGACCGACGCTCGGCGGCTGGATCACCGACAATCTCAACTGGCGCTGGAACTTCTATATCAATCTGCCGATCGGCACGCTCGCCGCGATCATGGTCTTCATCTTCGTGCATGACCCGCCCTACCTCAAACGCAAGGGAAAGGGCCGCGTCGACTGGCTCGGCATCGGGCTGCTGGTGGCGGCGCTGGGCCTGATGCAGATCGTGCTCGATCGCGGGCAGCGCTCCGACTGGTTCGCGGCACCGTGGGTCTGCTACTTCAGCTTCTTATCGGCAGCCTCACTGGCCGCGCTGATCTGGCACGAGCTGCGCTACCCGGAGCCGGTTCTCGACTTGAGGATTTTCGCCCATCGCGAGTTCACGCTCTCGGTCTCGATCGTCGCCGTGATGGTCGCGACCTTCTATGGCGTCAATCTCCTGAACCCGCTCTTCCTGCAGGAGTTGCTCGGCTATACGGCCTGGAACGCGGGCCTGGCGATGCTGCCGCGGGGGCTTGCCGCGGGAGTCTGCATGTTCATGCTCGGGCAGTTGGCGCGTTATGGAGTCGATACCCGGTCGCTGATGGGACTCGGCTTCGTCCTGGCAGCGTATGCCACCTGGCAGATGGCGGGATGGGACCTGCAGGTGAGCATGGGCTCGATCCTGTGGCCGGTGCTGCTGTTCGGATGCGGGTCGCTCGGCTGGCCGACCTTGTCGGCCGCGGCGGTATCGTGCGTGTCGCGCGAGCGCATGGGATACGCCGCGAGCCTTTACAACATGATGCGAAATACAGGAGCCGCGATCGGAATCTCGCTGGTCAGCAACCTCTTGACCGCGCGCCAGCAGGTGCATCAGACCTACCTGGTGCAGCATTTCTCGGTCTTCGATGCGTGGAAGATGACGAACCGGATGCCGACCGTGCCCGGCGGCATACACTTGAACGTCATACCCTCGCTCACCGCCGGCCATCAGCAGGGTCTGGGGATGGTCTACTCGACCATCCAGGCCCAGGCGACGCTGCTGGCGTACAACGACGTCTACCGGGTGCTGGCGGTTGCGATGGCGGCCCTCATCCCATGGTTCATCTTCTTCAGACCGCCCGACGCCGGAGCCGGAGGCGGGGCGCACTAGGGGCGCCCCGTCTGCCTTGTCTTCGAGCAGGCGGGTACGCAAGAATCGAGATCGTCTGCGGGCGCCCGTGGAGGTGGAGTATGAGTGAACCTGGCCTGGAAGCACTGGGCAAGCTGGTCGAACCGGACCGGGCACACCGGTCGATCTATGTCGATCAGGCGATCTTCGACCTCGAAATGGAGCGGATCTTCGGCCGCGCGTGGATTCTGATCGGGCATGAGAGCCAGGTCCCGAATCCGGGCGACTACTTCACCACCGTGGTCGGCCGCCAGCCGATGATCATGGTGCGTCACAGCGACGGTTCGATGCGCGTGCTCTACAATCGCTGCGGCCATCGCGGCGCCAAGGTGGTGGGCGAACGCTCGGGCAACGCGCGCTTTTTCAGATGCTGCTATCACGGCTGGACGTTTCGCACCGACGGGCAGGTGCTCTCGGTGCCGCTGCGCCATGGCTACGACGACACCGCCTTCGACCCGCAGAATCCGGCGTTCTGGATGCCGCGGGCGGCGCGCAGCGACAGCTACCGCGGTTTCGTATTCGCGAGCCTCGCGCCCGAGGGTCCTGACCTGGCGAGCTTCCTGGGCGGGATCGCAAGCTCGCTCGATGATTTCGCCGATCGCGCGCCGGCGGGCAGGGTCGAGGTCGCGGGCCGTCCGTTCCGCGTCCTGCAGCGCAACAACTGGAAAGTGTTCTTCGAAAACCTCAACGACGCGATGCACGCACTGGTGGTCCATGAATCGTCGGTGGACGCGGCCCGCGCCGAACTCGCACGCATGGACGCTCAAGGCCAGACCTCGTATGCCGCCGAAGTAATCCCGACCATGGACAAGAACGGCCAGCCTTACTCGTCGTGGGAGAAACTCGAGACCACGGCCTTCGAATGGGGCCACAGCTATCTGGGCGGATTCTTCAACCCTGAGAGCTACGAGCGCAGCTACGTCGAAGCGCTGGAGCGGGCCTACGGAAGCGAGCGGATGCGCGAGATCCTGTCGGTCAACCGCCACAACGCGATCATCTATCCGAGCTGCTCGACGCAATCGGCCTACCAGCAGTTACGCGTGATTCGTCCGTTGGCGGTGGATCGCACGATGGTCGAGATCTATAACTTCCGCCTGATTGGCGCGCCGCCGGATACCTACCGGCGCACCATGATCTTCACCAACCTCACCAACTCGCCGGCCTCGATCGTGATGCCGGACGATCTCGAGGCCTACAATCGTGTCCAGGAGGGCTTGGGCGCCAACGGCTCCGACTGGATCAGCTTCCATCGCGAGTTCGGACGCGAGGGCCGCAAGAACGGCAGCCTGACTGCGGCCGCGACCAGCGAAATGCCGATGCGCAATCAGATGCGCGTCTGGAGCAAATACATGACCGCGGAGGCGCTGGGATGAAGACCGCTGCCAGGCAAGCAAGCGCACGGACACCCGATCTGCGCGAAATCGAGCAGTTCCTCTATCGCGAGGCGGCGCTGCTCGACCGGAAAATGTGGGACCAATGGCTCGAGCTCTTCACCGACGACGGCTACTACTGGGTGCCGCTGTTTCCCGAGCAAGCCGACCCGGGCGAGCATACCTCGCTGTTCTACGAGGACCGGGTCTTGATTCAGATGCGGATCGATCGGCTGCGCCATCCGCGCGCCTTCTCGCAGGAGCCGCCCTCGCTTACCTCGCACGCGGTGTCGGGCGTGATGCTCGAGCGCTTCG
>JBGPMT010000265.1:0-4664 GCA_041487135.1 Binataceae bacterium (SeqCode)
GCCTGATGATCGATATCGACCCGCTCAACATGCTGTGAGCCCTCATCCCGACCGGGTGACACCAAAAGAAGCTCAGGACACACAAAACCCTGCCCACTCGCGGCCGGCTCCCCGCCTCGCCCTGATAGGCAGAGACTGACTGGCGTGCCGAAAGGCCCACAGGCGGGTCAGCATTGGCACTGCTGCTTGATTACGGCTGCGGCGCTCGCCTGGCCTCATCCCGAGCGCTTGCGCAGCGCCGCGCCATAGGCTGAGATTTTGCTCATCGGGTTCGCGATCTTGTTGCAATAGAACCGCATCGCAATTACCGCGTTCGCGCCGATCCGCGAAGCGGAGCAAAAGGCAACCGGAGAAATGGCATGGCCTGGATAAAAACTGTTCCCCCGAGCGAGGCCCATGGGCAGCTCAAAGAAGTTTACGAAAGCATCTTGAGAACTATGCCCTTCGTGCCAAAGATGCGCCAGCTGGCGAGTCTGAGACCCGAGGCCGTCGAGGCTTTGGAGCTGCTCGCCAAACGATCGCATTTCGGAGGTACGTCGCTGGGCCGTGAACGCGAAGAGCGTATCGCGCTGGTCGTCGCGGCACTGCTCAAGTGCACCTACTGTGCCGTCGCTCATGGGGGTTTGATGGTGAAGGGCGGGAAAGCCACGGCGGATGAAGTCACAGCGCTGGCGTGCAATTACCACGACGCCGGCTTATCGGCCGCTGACCTTGCGATGCTCGACTATGCTGCCAAAATCGCACTGGCTCCGGAGCGCATCTCCGAAACCGATATAGAGGGGCTTCGATCGCACGGATTCTCTGACGTCAACATTCTCGATATCGCGCTTAACGCGTCATACCGGGTCTTCGTCACCCGGATGGCCGCGGCACTCGGGCTGGAAGGCGAAGAATGGTTCGATGAAATCGAGCCGCCGCTGCGAGAGACTCTGACAGTCGGCCGACGTTTGTAGAACAGAGATTGCTGACTCTCCTTGATGCCTCTCCCGGTCACGGGCGAGGCGTCGGAGCGCGCCGCAACAATTCCCCGCGTCACCTCTGCCTCGTCCCGGCTCAGCTCGACTTTTTGCGCACCGTGACGGCCGTGCCGTAGGCCTACTTCGCTCACCAGGTTCGCGATCTCGTTGCAATCGAACCGCATCGCTATGACCGCGTTCGCGCCCATCAGCCGCGCCTCCCCCTTGAGTCCGCGCGATCGCGTTGCGCCTGGCGATAGATATCGACCCGCTCAGCATGCTGTGAACCGCCATCCCGACCGGGTGACACCAAAAGAAGCGCCAGCCAGTTTGTCATTCCGAGCGGAGCGAGGAATCTACGCGGAGCGATTTTCCTTTTGCCGCTGATCTGGAAAAAGAACTCATCGCTGCGCGTAGATCCTTCGCTTCGCTCAGGATGACACCAAAGGAAGCTCAGAATACACAAAACCTGCCCACGCGCCGCGCCGATGGCTCGAACCGTCGCCCGACTTACCTTGCGTGGCTCGTTTACCGCATGCCAAGATCATCCGCGCAACGGCGCCGAGCGCTCCCTGGCGCCATCTCTGCCGGAGGAAATTTTCGCCGGAGGAAATTTCGATCGATGGCCACGACCGATAGCGAAACCAAGACCCGTATCATGCGCGAATTCTATCGGCTGCGCGCCGCCGGTCAGCCGGTGCCGCCCGAGGCCTACGCGCGCTTCGTCGCCGTCACCAACGAGGGTTTTACCAGCGGTCCCGAGGTCGGTAAGCCCGTGCCCGCGTTCACGCTGCCGGATCAGGATGGAAAATCGCGCGCGCTCGCCGATCTGACCGGCCCCAACGGGCTGCTGCTGGTCTTCTATCGCAGCGCCGACTGGTGACCGTTCTGCCGCAACCAGCTCGTCGAGCTGGAACGGTCGCGCGCGCTCCTGGAGCGGGGCGGAATCCATATCGCCGGGGTCAGCTACGACTCACCCGAGATTCTGAAAGCGTTCAGCGAGATCAACCATATCGGCTACCCGCTGCTATCGGACCGAGGCAGCGCCGTAATCCGCCGCTTCGGACTCTTCAACGAAAACATGCTGCCCGATATGCGCTCCTACGGCGTGCCCCATCCGGTGGAATACCTGCTTGGCCCCGATGGGACCGTGCGCGAAAAGTTCTTCGTTCCCAATTACCAGCATCGCGTAACCGGCTCGGAAGTCGCGATGCGCGCGGGGGGCGCAGGCTCTGGCGCTACCATCCAGCTCAAGAGCGGTCACGTCGAGATTCGAATCGGCCTCTCGTCCACTGAGGCCTTTGCCGGGCAGGAGCTGGGTGCGATAGCGGAGTTTTCGATCGCCCCCGGATGGCATCTCTACGGCGCGCCGGTTCCCGCCAGTTACACGCCGACCGTGATTCGCTTCGAGACCCATCATGTGGCGAGCTACAGCTTCAAATTTCCGCCGCCGCAATCGAAGCGGTTCGAGGCGCTGGGCGAGACGCTCCCGGTTCACGCGGGGAACTTCAAGGCTGCGGGCCGGGTGTTGCTCAAGTTCCCGCTGCAGCCGGCCGACTATACGCTGGCCGGAACGGTCGACATGCAGCAGTGCAGCGATACCGAATGCGAGGCGCCGCAGATAATCCGCTTTCAATTGCCGATCAAAGTGGCCTCAACCGTGCCGGAGCCGAAGCAGGGCTGAACCGCGTATCGAAACGGGCGGCAGAAGGATTTCATGGAGCTCTTGCTGAGCGACGACGAGCAGCGGATGCGCGCGCGGGTGCGCAAGCTGGTCGACGCGCAGATCATGCCGCGCACGGCGGAACTCGACGAGACCACGGATATCGCGTGGGACGTGGCCGCGATGCTGGTGCGCGAGCGCATCCTCGGGGTGGTGATTCCGGAGGAGTACGGCGGCGTCGGTCCGGGGGTCAAGGCGACCGAGGTCTGCCTGGTGCGCGAGGAGCTGGCGCGCGGCTCGGCGAATATCGACCTGCTGTTCACGATGCAAGGGCTCGGCAGCTACCCGATCGTGGCCGCTGGGAGCGAGGCGCAGAAACGCCGCTTCCTGCCGCCGATCGCGCGGGCCGAAAAGCTCGCCGGCTACGCGGTCACCGAACCGGCGGCGGGCTCCGACCTCTCGATGATCGAAACCATCGCCGAGCGGCGCGGCGCGAGCTGGGTGCTCAACGGCTGCAAGGTCTTCATCTCGAACGCGGGCGTGGCCGGAACCTACACGGTCTTCGCGAAGACCGATCCCGCCGCGGGCGTGCGCGGCCTGTCATGCTTCATCGTCGAGAAGGAGGCGCCGGGTTTTGAAGTTGTGCAGCAGTACGACCTTTCGGCGCCGCATTGTATCGGCGAGTTGAGCTTCAGGAATTGCGCGGTGCCCGCCGACCAGATCGTGGGCGAGCCGGGGCAGGGTTTTCGGATCGCGATGCAGACCTTCGACGTCTATCGGCCGTCGGTCGGCGCGGCGGCGATCGGGATGGCGCAGGCGGCGCTCGAGGAATCGATTCGTTACAGCCGCGGCCGCGTTCAGTTCGGCCATCCGCTGATCGATAACCAGGCGATCCAGTTCAAGCTGGCTGACATGGCGACCTCGCTCGAGGCGGCGCGGATGCTGGTCTATCGGGCCGCCAAGTTGAAGGATCGCGGCGCGGCGCGCGTGACCAAGGAGGCGTCGATGGCGAAGCTGTTCGCGACCGAGGCGGCGTGGCGCGCGATCGACGAGGCGGTGCAGATTCACGGCGGCAACGGGGTGCGGCGCGGGGTACGGGTCGAGCGGCTCTATCGGCAGGTGAGGGCGCTGCGGATCTACGAGGGCACCTCGGAAATCCAGCGGCTGGTGATCGCGCGGCATCTGCGGCAAGAGTACCAGGATTAAAAACGGCGCTTCCGGCCGGGTCAGGCCGGGAAACGCCAGATCAGGACGGATCGGCAGTAGATGGGCAACCGCGACATCGAGGCGGCGCGCCGCTTTCATGATCTAACCAAGCATTCGTACACCAGCGTCCGCAGCACGCCGTATCTGCTCGACTGGGAGAACCGGCCGATTCCATACAAGATCTACCCGGACGCGCCGGTGGTGATGCTGCCGCGCGATCTCAGCCTCTCGCCGATGCCGGCGCTCGAAGCGATCTCGACCGAGGCTGCGGGAGAAGCGAGCGCGGGAATCGATCTGGAGGCGCTGACCCGGATCCTTTTCTGTGCCGGCGGCCTGACGCGCCACCGGCAGGTCAACGGCGAGGACTATCACTTCCGCGCCGCGCCGTCGGCCGGAGCGCTCTACCCGGTCGAGATCTATCTGGCCGCGGGTGAGGTGCAGGGACTCGCGCCGGGCCTCTATCACTTTTCACCGGCCGACCTGAAGCTGCGGGCGCTGAGACCGGGCGATTTCCGATTGAATATCGCAGGCGCGGCCGGCGCCCGCCGCTCGCTTGGAGAGGCGCGTGCGATCCTGATCCTGAGCACGATCTTCTGGCGCAGCGCCTGGAAATATCGCGCCCGCGCCTATCGTTACTGCTTCTGGGACACCGGGACGATGCTCGCCAACCTGCTCGCCGCCGCGCGTGCCGAAGGTCTCGGCAGCGAGGTCGTGACCGCGTTCGTCGACGCGCAACTCGAAACCCTGATCGGCGCCGACGGCGAACGCGAGGGAGTCGCCTGCGCGGTGGCGCTCGGCAAGACGGCTCCGGCGCGCGAGCCGGCCGACGCCGCTGACGC
>JBGPMT010000266.1:0-4640 GCA_041487135.1 Binataceae bacterium (SeqCode)
AATCTCGACAAGCCGATCATCTCAGCGATTAACGGCATCGCGGTGGGCGCGGGACTCGCGGTCGCCTTGCTCGCCGATATCAGTATCGCCGCGGACACGAGGCGGATCACCGACGGCCACCTCCGTCTCGGCGTCGCGGCGGGCGACCATGCAGTGATCATCTGGCCGCTGCTGTGCGGGATGGCCAAGGCCAAGTATTATCTGCTGACCGCCGACTTTATCGACGCGAAGGAAGCCGAGCGGATTGGTCTCGTAAGCCTCTGCGTGCCGGCGGCGGAATTGATGGACCGCGCGCTTGAGGTGGCGCGCAAGCTCGGCGCCGGTCCGCAGCCCGCGCTTCGGTTTACCAAGCGCAGCCTCAACCACTGGCTCAGGATGGCGGGTCCGGCCTTCGACGCCTCGCTGGCGCTCGAGATGATCGGATTCTTCGGCGACGATGTGGCGGCCGGCATGGAAGCCGTCAAGAGCAAGCGTCCGCCCGCCTTTCCGAGCAGCCGCGCGCGTTAGCCCGACTTGATGACACTGCGCCGCGGTGCCATCGGGCCTCCGGTTTATGCTAATGAACTGTGGCTTGCATCTGGTCCCGGAAATCGAAGGAGGATTGTGACATGGGTCGGAAGGAACGCTGGTGGTACCTGCCAGTAATCGTCGTTGCGGCGATGGCCGGCGGCGCCGCATCCAACCTGCTGCTCAGTTCCAGCGATGCATTCGGCGCGGCCAAGCATCATCATGCCTTGCCCAAGGGAATCAGCGCCGAGACCGTGACCGCCCACGAATTCGTGATGGTGGACAACGCGGGTAAGAAGCGCGCGCAGATTCATATGATGGAAAGCGCTGGCCCGGCGGTCGATCTGTACGACGAGGGCGGCAAGATGCGGGCCTCGCTCGCGGTGACCCCGCGCGGCGTCGCGCGCGTGCGATTTTACAACGCGGACGGGATTCCGCAGGCAGCGCTCGGCGTTACGGCGGATAATCGGCCGGGGTTGGCGCTGATGGACAAGAAGCGCGACTTGCGCGCCACGATCGAGGTCAGCGAGCAGGGCGCTCCCGCCCTCCGCCTGTACGGCGAGAAAGGTCCGCTGGCCGGCTTGAATGTCACGCCCGACGGTCTTCCAGGTTTGGCCCTGCTGAACCAGGACGGCAAGACGATGGCGGCGTTGTCGGTCACCAACGATGGCAAGTCGGCGCTGACGCTTTATGACTCGTCCGGCCAAGTGGTCGGGGGATTGCCCTGAAGCGCGAGTCAAACCCGTGACCACTGAACTATTCTCAATCCATCGCGATCGACGCTCAACAAGGCTAAATCGCCCTTTGCGCTGCAACTGTTTTTTGGCATACTACGCGCTTTGAAAGTGCATGCTCTGTGACAGGGGGTCTCACGATGAACAAACTGGCGACGATGGGTGCGTGCTTGGCGATTGGCTCCGTGATGGCGCTCGGTGTGATCGTCCCGAACGTTTATGCCGCACGCGGAGTTAAGGTCGACTGTAACCAGGTGATGCAGGAGCTCAATGGGGGCAAGAAGCCCAAGGAAGTTGCCGCGGGTCTGAAGATCTCGGTCTCGAGCGTCTACAAATGCCGGCGGCGCGCCCATGAGACTACCGGCGGTGCCACCGCGCACGCGATGAATGCGCATCCGACGGCCAGCGCTTCTCCCTCCGCGGCCCATCATTGATTTCAGCCGCGCGGTAGCAGGCTCTTTCAATCGGCATCCTGAGGGCTCGTGGCCCCGGGGAGGGGTTCACGAGCGGTTGGGTTTTTCCGCCGATTTTCGAACGCTCCGGCCATGGCTTGCGAACTTTGCGAGCTTCGCGAGTACACGCAGCATTACTGCCGCTTCGTGTACCCATTCAGGTTCGCGATTCTGGACTGCGATTCGTGTGACACGCCGATGGCCGTGCTGGGCGAGCATCGCGCCGTAGCGACCGATTTCGAACGCGCCTTCATGATCGAAGCGCTGTCGATCGTGGCCAGTTTCCGCTATGGCGAGCGAGCTTTCGTTATAGACGGCGTGATGCGCCAGATTCCCGGCCATTGCCACATTCACGCCCGTCCTATACCTGCCTGGGCCAGATAGACCGCGGCGCGCAGCGGCTTGAACCTTGGCCTCATGAGCTGGCCTTTCGCGCAGCACCCTCGGCCCAATGACTTGAAATCTTCTGTTGTCATGTCTACTTGGTAAGTTAACCCGTCTTATGGTATATGCGCGGGCACTGCCTGCGCGCAGTTGGGTTGGCCTTCGGGAGGGGGCCCGCCTGTTTAGTCAGGGAGGTTCGGGGGAGAATGGCTAACGGCACAGTCAAGTGGTTCAGCCCCAAGAAGGGGTATGGCTTCATTACGATGGAAGACGGACAGGAGGTCTTCGTCCACTATACTGCCATCGACGGAAACGGCTTCCGTTCGCTCGAGCAGGGGGAAAAAGTCATGTTCGAAGTTGCCCAGGGGCCGAAGGGATTGCAGGCCTCCAATGTGATGCGCGCGCCGGCCTAGCCGCCAATTTTCAGCGATCCTGGACGGCCGGCGGCCTGCACGTCGGGCCCTCCCTCCACTGCGGCGTGGCGTTCGTTTGCGAGACTCTTTGCCCGCACGGGGGGAGGGCTGCGCCCGACGCCTAAGCCAGCATCTGTTCGAGTTTCTTCAATGACGGCTCGAGATGTTGGCGGTCTTGAAGTGTATCTCGGAACGGGTCGCGTCCGCGACGTTCCATCCGGCTTGGCATCGTCCTGATGTTGAACTTGCGCGGATCGAGCTTCGCCGTGAGCTCGTCCCATTCAAGCGGTGCTGAGACCGGCGCGCCCGGCCATGGCCGGACGGCGAACGGCGCGGCGATGGTCTTGCCATGCCCAAGCTGCAGGTAATCGATATAGGCGCGGCCCTGGCGTGAGCCCGGGCGGGCAAGCGTCGCGTGCTCCGGAACCCGTTTCACCACTACCTGCGCGACCAGCTCCGAGAACAGCCGCGCATGCTCGTAGGTGTAATTCGGCTCGAGGCCAACCAGCACGTGGATTCCCATCTGCCCCGAGGTCTTGACGCAGGGCCGCAGCCCGATTTCGCTCAACACCGCCCGGACCTCGTGCGCGACCCGGATTGCCTTGGCGGTCGTCGATTCCTTGCTGTCGATATCGAACAGCAGCCAGTCGGGATGCTCGAGATGGGGCACGCGCGAGGACCAGATGTGAATCGGGATAACGCCCAGGTTCGCCATGTAGGCGATCGCCTCGGCGCTTTCGAGGATGAAGTACGAGATCCAACGATCGGTGTCGCGCGAGTAGATTTTTTCCCTCCGTATCCATGCGGGCGCGAACGCGGGCGCGTCCTTCTGGAAAAAGCTCTTGCCCTTGATTCCGTCCGGATAGCGCGTCAGGACGACCGGGCGGTCCTTCAGATACGGCAGCATCCAGTGCGCTATCGTGAGGTAGTAGCCAACCAGGTCGGCTTTGGTGTAGCCCTCGTCCGGCCAGAAAATCTTTTTAGGATTGGTGATCCGAAAAGTCCGTTGATTCTGCTGTACAGGCGTGGCTTTTTTGGCGGGAGCTTGCGGCTTCGATTCGGCGTGCGGCTCGTCCTCGGAGTGCTCGGCTTCAGTGCCTGAGTATTCCAGGCGGCATTGCCTGGGGTCGGCATCCTCGACGATGCGGAGAAACGCCGGATGGCGCAAAACGCCGCCGCCGGTCCATTCACCGTATCGGACTTCGCATACCAGCTCCGGACGGCAGAAATGCGCGCCGCGCGGGACCGTCGGCTCGTCCGCGCGCGGGCGTCGAAACGGCGCCCGCTCCACGGCCATCGATTTCAGGCGGCGGCTAAGCGAGGTCAACAGATCGTTGTCGAAGCCGGTGCCGGCCCGCCCGGCGAAGCGCAGGCTGCCGTCATCCTCGTATTGGCCGAGCAGCAGCGCGCCGAAGCCGGCGCGGCTTCTGGCCGGGTCGGTCCATCCGCCGATCACGAACCGTCCGATGCGCGGACATTTGATCTTGAGCCAATCACCGGTGCGGCGTCCCGCGTATTTCGATTCGCGCCGCTTCGCGACGATTCCTTCCACCCCGGCCCGCGCTGCGGCCGCGTAGAATTCGCGGCCCTGTTCCACGACCTGATCGCAATAGCGCACGATCGCGTCGCCTCTTACCAGCCGCGCTAGAATCGACTTGCGCTGCTCCAGCGGCACGCCGCGCAGGTCGTACCCAGCGCAGGCCAGGAGGTCGAACATGAGGCAGGTCGCCGGTTGCGCGATCGCGAGCCGGTTGATCTCGGCGTCGTCGGTGATACTGATGCGCCGCTGCAGCATCTGAAAGCTCGCCCGCCCGTTCGCGTCGAGGATGACGATTTCGCCGTCCATCACGAACCGCTCGAACGGCAAGCTGCTGAGCGCCAGGGTGACTTCGGGATAGCGCCGCGAGATTTCGGAGCCGCTGCGCCCGTAGAGCCGCGCCTCGCCGCCGTCGCGAATCGCGAGCGCCCGCACCCCGTCATATTTGATTTCGAACAGCCAACCCTTGGCGTCGAACGGCTCTTGGTGAAGCCGGGCGAGGCTCAGCGGAAACGACTTCGGGTCGAGCGGCGAAGTCAGCCTCGGCGGCTTGAGCTTCTCGACTTCGCGCACCACCTCGGCCTTCAGCTCGGCGCTCGCGGCCATCTCCTCG
>JBGPMT010000267.1:0-4616 GCA_041487135.1 Binataceae bacterium (SeqCode)
ATACGAGAGATGGACGTGGGCGTCGATCATCCCGGGCATCACGAACCACTGCGAATAGTCGATGGTTTCGTCGGAGGCTTCCGCACGCGGAGCGCTGCGCGAGGGTCCGACGAAGCCGATGACACCATCCGGCTCGACGACGATCACCTGGTCTGGATGAGCTGTCGCATCGAGGCCGTTGAACAGCATCCCGCATCTAATGAGCTTTCTCATGTGAATACCCGCCTGAGCGCCGTGCTGATTTGCTGCGGAGGAATCTAGCACTTCTGTCGCGATGGCTGGCAGCCGCCGCACCAATCCATGCAGGGCGCGGATGCCTTAAGACGGCGATGCCCGCCGGCGAAATCCCGCTCGCTGGCGGGAACCCGGGCGGAGCGTCAGTTGGCGGGTTTCGGCGGATTCGCCGGGGCGGAATTCGCCGCCGCCTGACCGGCCGGAGCCGGCTGCGTACCGAGCGCCTGCAGAATTTCCTTCGCGTGCTGCGACGGATCGACCTTGGGATAGACTTTCGCGATCTTTCCCTGCTCGTCGATTACATAGGTAATCCGGCGGTCGAGTCCGAGCACCGGGATGCCGTTGGCGGCGCCGTAGGCATTGGCGATTTTCTTGTCGGGATCCAGCAGCAGCGGAAAGGGGATCGAGTACTTCTTGATGAACGCTTTGTGCGCGTCGGCCGACTGGATACTGCATCCCAGCACCACGATTCCGGCCTGCTGAAAACGCGCGTACCCGTCGCGGAAGGCACACGCCTCCTTGGTGCATCCGGGCGTGTCGTCCTTGGGATAAAAGTAGAGAATCACCTTCTTGCCGCGATAATCCGAGAGCTTGACCGGCTGAACCTGGTCGCCGACTACCATCTCGGTGGCGAACTGGGGTGCTGCCTCACCCTCCTTGAGCAGCGCGGCGTTGGCCTTGCCGGGATTCATCAGGAGCGGAATCAGCGCTGCTGCGACGATCAGCAGCAATCCGACAACGGTTAGAGCGAGCCTCATCGCTGGCCCCCTGCGGTTCTCAGACGTAATACAACCACTCGCGATAGTGGGCATCTTGTCCTTTAAGGGCGGCATGGAACATCTCCTGTAGTTTGACGGTCACCGGCCCAGGGCGGCCGGCGCCGATCTGACGGTCGTCGACTTCACGCACCGGCGTGACCTCGGCAGCCGTGCCGGTCATGAAAACCTCGTCCGCAATATAAACCGCGTCGCGCGGGAAAAGTTCCTCGCCGACTTCGATTCCGGTGCGGCGCATGATCTTGATAACCGCATCGCGCGTGATGCCGGGCAGGATCGAGCTCACCGGCGGCGTTCGGACCTTGCCGTCGCGCACGATGAAGATGTTCTCGCCGCTGCCCTCGGCGACGAAGCCCTCGACGTCGAGCAGCAGGGCCTCGTCATAGCCGTTGCGGCGCGCCTCGTAGCCGGCGAGGATCGAGTTGATATATTGGCCCGAGGCCTTCGCGTGCGTCATCAGGGAGTTATGATGGAAGCGCACGAACGAGGAGGTCTTCAGGCGGACACCGCGCTTGACGCTCTCTTCGCCGAGGTAGGCGCCCCACGGCCAGGCGGCGACCGCGACCCGCACCTTGTTGCCGCGCGCCGACAGTCCCATCTCGCCCTCGCCATAGAAGGCGATCGGGCGGATATAACATTCCTCGAGGTGATTGACCCGCACGATTTCGGCCGAGGCCTTGAGCAGCTCTTCCTGGGAGAACGGGATTTTCATCTCGAGGATGAGCGCTGAGTCGAAGAGCCGGCGGATATGTTCGCGGCCACGGAAAATCGCCGAGCGGCCATCCACGCACTTGTAGCAGCGCATCCCCTCGAACACCGCCAGACCGTAATGCAGGCTGTGGGTGAGGACGTGGATGTTCGCCTGATCGTAAGGCACCATCACGCCATCCATCCAAATCCTATCGGTACGCAAGCTGCTGGCTGCCAAGGGCTATCCTCACTCGAAGGAGATTGAACGTCGAAGCGCGGCCGGCATCTGGCCGCTACCGAAAGGTAATCGATAGGCCAGAACCGAACAAGGCATCCAGCCGCGGCGCCGTGGCCGGATGCCCGCTCAGACGGGCTCCTTGGGCGCGGGCCCTTGCGGGCTCGCGCTCAACGATGGCGGCGCGCCGTCGGCGGCGCGCGCCGCGGACGGCCGCGGGTGCCGGCGGCGTCCACGCCGCCGGCGCCGCCGGCCGTCGATCCTCGCCGGCCGCATGCCGCCGCCGTGCGGCGGCGGCATGCTCAGGAGCCGATCCAGCTCCGCAGGAGCGGCGCCATAGTTCGGCGCCATCAACTCGTAGAACGCCCGCGCGTCCGCGAAGTACGGCCGCCGCGCCATCCGCAGCGTGCGCCGCGTCGGGGACTGCAGATGCGGAAAGGACTCGAGTATCAGGCGCATCTGCTCGGTATCGCCGCGCGCGAAGCCGCGCAGACGCAGCTCGCCCACCAGCTCGCGCATCTCCATCCCGGAACGCAGCGCCGCCCGCGCCAGGTAGAGATCGAGGTAGAGCGCCGCCAGTACCAAAGCGCGATCGGCGGCTACGCCCGGGCCGGTTGCCCGTTCCAGCGCCGCCAGGTTCCGCGTCGTACGCAGACCGCCTGACTCCGCCGACTCGATGCGCAAGTGTTCGCCCAGATGCGGCAGCAGCACATCCAGCAGACCGAATTCGAGCATCAGTTCGAGGCCGCGCGCCGCCCCCGGCATCCCGAGCGTGCGATAGGTCTCCTCGACCAGCCGCGCCATCGAGGCCTTGCGCAGCTCCTCGCGATAATTGCGGATCGCCGCATCGGCCGCGGGCTCGATCGTGAAGTCGAATCGTGCGCAGAGCCGGAGTGCTCGAATCATCCGCACCGGATCTTCGCGCAGCCTGATCTCCGGGTCGCCAATCGTTCGCACCAGCCGCGCCCGCAGGTCGTCGACGCCGCCGACGTAATCGATCACGTGGAAAGTCCTGATGTCGTAGAAGAGCGCGTTGACCGTGAAGTCGCGCCGAAACGCGTCCTCCTCGGGCGTGCCGAACGTGTTGTCGTGACGGATCAGCAAGTCACCGTCCTCGACGGTCTCTTCGCTGCGGCGCCTGAAGGTCGCGACCTCGATATTCTGCGATCCGAAGAAGACATGGACCAGGCGAAACCGCCGGCCGATCAGCCGCGAGTTCCGGAACAGCTCGCGGACCTGATGGGGATGGGCCGAGGTCGCGATGTCGAAATCCTTCGGCCGCCGCCCCAGCATCAGGTCGCGCACGCTGCCGCCGACCAGGTAGGCGACATGATTGGCGCTGGTCAGGCGGTAGAGCACCTTGAGGACATTGGGATCGATATCGCGGCGGGAGATCGGATGCTCGGAACGGTCGAGAATACGGGGCGTCACTGGGCTGTCCAAGTCTGCTTGCGCCGAGCCTTCAATCGCCGGGTGTCGGGATGCTCGAATTACCGGCAAATCTAGCACGCCCTCAAGAGCTCTTCATCCACCGGGCCGCGCAACCTGCCGGTCGCCGGGCCGGGCTGAATCCACTAGAATCGGGAAGATGCGCGAAAGCGGAGGCAAAACGATTCAGATCGTAAGTCACGGTCCCGCCTGCCTCGACGGCGTGATGGCGGCGGCGTCCGTCGCCCGCTTCTACGAAGGCGAGCGGGTGCGCATCGTACTGGCCGCGAACCAGGACAGCGATCGCACGCTCGCCGCCGTCCGGCCGCGCAGCGAGGGCGGCCCGGACGAACTCTGGATCACCGACCTGTCGTGGACCTCGATCGATACCGGCGAACATCTAAGCGCCCTGGCTCGCGACGGCGTGCAAGTCTATTGGATCGACCATCACCGCACGGCCGTGTCCCGCGCCAAGGCGCCCGAATTCAAGGTGCCGTTCAAGGGGCGCGTGCTCTCCGAACGATATTCGGCGGCGCGCCTGACATTCAATTACCTGAAGGCCAGGGCGCGCGCGCTCGACGCCGCCAGGCGGCGGAATTTTGAAAGCTTTGCGGCCTTCGCCGCGCTCGCCGACGATCACGACCGCTGGATCCACAAGCTGCCCGAGTCCGCCGGCTGGGCGCTGGCGGTACAGACGCTGGGCGGCATCGAGTCATACCGCGAAATCATGCGGCTGCGCGAACCGCGCATGACGCGCAAGCTGCGGGCCGCGCTCGAAGCGGGCCGGGCCGGGATGGCGCACAGCCACCAGATCGCGCGCGCGACGATGGTCGAGCGTCAGTTGTACAACGGACTTGCGGTGCGCGCCGCCTGCTGCTTCGGCTACAGCAGCGAGGTGGCGGCCGAGCTCTATGCCGGATGCGTGCGGACGGTGATCGCGCTGTTCGATTTGCGCAGCCGGGGCGTGAGCCTGCGGCGCAGCGCCGATTGCGAGGTCGATCTGTCGGAACTGGCCCGCGCCTTCGGCGGCGGCGGACATGCGGCCGCGGCGGGGTTCTCGCAAGACGACGTGGCTAGGGCGCCGGCCGAAAAGCTGCTCGAACTCTTGGGCCGCCGGCTCGAAACCGGGACGGCCGCCCAAGAGTCGATTTCATAATTGGACCAAGGCGCCTTGCTTCGCTGCCGCTCTTGCCCAAGCACGGGGCCGGCGCGATAATCCGTCTCCCGGTGGACGCATAGCTCAGCCTGGTTAG
>JBGPMT010000268.1:0-4614 GCA_041487135.1 Binataceae bacterium (SeqCode)
AGCGGGCCGAAATCCGCGGGCGCCATCGCAACTCCCCACGGGGCGTTGAGTGCGCCCTGCTTGATCAGACGCGTCGTCAGGGTGCCGTCGGTTTTGAATACATCGACGAAACCGTTGCCCGCGCCGGCCACGCTGTCGTGCTTGTCAGCACTCTGAAGCGCATAGGTGACGTACAGGGTGTCGGTGTTGTTGAGATTCACGATTCCGAACGGCGCGTATCCCGCCGGCAGTTGATTGTCGGTGAAAGCCCCGGCACCGAGGTTCACGGGTGCGAAATTCGTGTCATAGACCTCGACCGTCCCGAGGCGGAAGTCGGTCGCGTATAACAACGTGTCCGGGCCGTTCTTGCCCATCGCGAGTCCCTTGTAGACCGCGTTTTTGCCCGAGTTGTCCACCATCAGGGTTGCTGCGGTGCCGTTGCCCCACGCGGAAATCGTGCCGTCCTCGGTGTCGAAGATAAAATGGTTCCCGCCGAAACTGCTTGAGTTGTTGGCGACCAGGCCGTCGGGCGTCGAGGTACCGGTCGCTCCCATCGGTAGCGGGATCGTTACCGTGAGCGCCACCTTCTTCCCGTTTGGGTTGTAGAGCGTTGAGACGCCGGCATTGTTGTCAGCGATCCAGATTGGATTACCGCCCGGGAGATAGGCGAGGCCCCACGGATTGATCAGCATTTTATCTTTGAACTTGGCGCCCATTCCGCCGCTCGAAACGAGTTTGGTCCGCACGTAGAAAGGCTGTTTTGAAGCGCCCGCGGCGACTCCTGCGCCAGTCGCGATCAGAAAAAGAATGCCGGCCGCGAGCAATGCGAACGTCCGGCGCCTCGCGTTACAACAGATATTCACTTGAAAATTCCTCCCGTGATCTCGGCACGGCGTCACCTGGCCGCCAGTTACCGTCTTTGCCTGTACAACACACGCCCAAGCGGGCCGGTTCCCGGCCTCGGAGTACCCGCACGCGGCCGAACGTACGTTCAGAGCGAGGTGGCCGGACGCCGGCTTGCAGAAGCCGACGAGCCTGCCTTATCACTTGAACTTTCGGCCAACTTCAATCGAAATGTCCCTCATGGCGAGACTCCTGACGATGGCGCTGGCGATACTCGCGATCGCGCTCGATGCCGGGGTCGCACGCAGCGCCGAGATCGACCCCCAGGCGCCGGACGTTGCGGCGCTCGAACAGATGGCGCGGGCGGCGTTCGGCAGGCTTTCGGCCGCGGAATTGCGCATGATCGACTTCGCGCCGCACCGCGACCTGGCGTGGATCGGTCCCAGCAACAATCGCAACGATCCCTCCAACGACCCTGCGACGGCCGCGCACTGGGGCGCGGGTCGATCGATAAGGGCGCCGCTGCTCGCATGGCTCTTGACCAACCCCCAGGCGCTGCGCCACGTGCATCCGAGCGGTATCGGACTCGGCGGCGCGCGCATCACGGGGCCGCTCGATCTGTCATTCATGCACGTGGGCGCGTCGATCACGCTGGTTAACTGCGCGGTCTCGGATGGCATCAACCTTACGTATGCCGACACGCGCGGGCTCGATTTCCGGCGCGACGTGATCGGACAGGTCGAGGCCGCCCGCGCGGCGGTGCACGGCGATTTCGTACTCGGCCAGGGCAGCTACGCCACGCTCGACCTGTTCCGGGCGAAGGTGGACGGCGACCTCGACCTGAGCGCCGGACATTTTCGCGGCGATGGCCAGCCGACCGTAACCGTGGTCTCCGCGGCAGTGGGAGGAGACGCGCTTTTTCACGACGGCTTCGACAGCGACGGCATGATCGACTTTCGGCTGAGCACGGTCGGCGGATCGCTCAGCTTCAATTCGGTGCGCTTCATCGGCAGCGGCGCGACCGGCCTAAATGCCGAGCGCGCCAGGGTCGGCGGAACGCTCTACTGGACCGACATCACGACGACGCCGCAAACCGTGCTCGATCTGGAGGACGCGGAGGTTGGAGCTTTGTGGGACAGTCCGGCGAGCTGGCCCGGGCCCGGCCATCTGATGATCAACGGCCTGATCTACAAGAGCTTCGGCGAGGCGCCCGACGACGCCGACGTGCGACTCCGATGGCTCGCGCTGCAGCCGCCGGGCTACCGCGCGCAGCCGTTCAACCAGCTGGCCGAGGTGTTGCACACCGGCGGCCGCGAGGTCGAATCGGTCGCCGTGCTGATCGCGAAGCGCGACGCGCGGCGCAAGTTCGGCGGACTTACCTTCGCCGAGCGGGCCTGGCAGCTCCTGCTCAAGATCACCGTCGGTTACGGTTATCGCCCACTGCAGGCGCTCTGGTGGATACTCGCCTTCGTGATCCTCGGCACCGTGCTCTTCGGATGGGGCTACCGGGCCGGGCTGGTGACGCCGACCAAGCCGCGCGCTTACGAATCATTCGTCTCGGAGGGTGGATGCCCGAAGCACTATCCGCCGTTCAACAGCTTCGTCTATTCGCTGGAGAATTTTCTGCCGCTGGTCGACCTGCATCAGGCGGAGCATTGGCGTCCCAACCCGCGTCACACCCGCGATCATCAGATCACGCTGTTCGCTCGCCGGCGGGATCTCGGCAAGGTGGAGGGATCGGCGCTGCGGATCTATCTCTGGATACACATCCTCGCGGGATGGACGCTGACACCGTTGTTCGTCGCAGGTATCACCGGCCTGATTCACACCTAGCCCCGCCCACCGGACACCTCACTTAACCAGGTCTAGTGCGGCCTGCGCGCACTGGATGTCCTGCGCGGCGGTACCGCCGCTCACGCCGATCGCTCCGACCACCGCGTTGCCGATCTTGATCGGCAGCCCGCCGCCGAAAGCGGCGATTCGCGGACGATGGAACAGTCCGGCCATCAACGACGCCTCGCCCTTGAGCGCATCGAAAAACTGATCGGTCGGCAGCCCGAATAGAGCGGTGAAAGCCTTGCTGGCCGCGATCTCTTCGCACATCAAGGGCGCGCCATCCATGCGCGCAAAGGCCTTGAGATACCCGGTATCATCGACTACTGCGATCACTTGCGGCACGCCGATTTCTCTCGCCTTGGCCGCCGCCGCGCCGACCATCTGGTACGCGAGTTCGAAGCTGATGACGCTCTTCTCGTAAGTGTTGGCCACGTTCATCTCCTTGTCTTCCGGTTCCAGGCGCAGCGTTCACGGAATCAGCACGGCGCGGCCCTTGACCTTGCCGGCGGCGAGATCGTGGAGCGCGGCGTTCGCCTCGCTCAGGCGGTATTCCCTGGTTACGAGCTTGACCAGCCCCCGTTCGGCCAGCGCAATCAGCTCAACCAGGTCCGGATAGGTGCCGACGACGTCATAGGCATGCAAAACCGCAGCTCTCATGACTGAAGCTCCTTCGGCGGATTTGCGAATCCCGTGCAGTCGCGGCGGATCGAAACGGACTACTTTTCAGAGGCGTAGCTGAACTCGGAGAACTCGGCGTACTGGCCGGAGTGGTCGTAGGCCAGTTCCGGCGCCGCGAGCTTCATCGTCCGGGTGCGGCCGAGGTCCGCCCATTTCGAGGTGAAGCCGGTCGGCTTCACGAGCCGGAGTTCCTCGGCCTTGCCGGTGACCGGATTACGAATCGGCTCGAGCGCGAGGGTCACCACCTCGCCGGCCCGTGCCCGGCTCTTGAGCCCGTCAATCTTCACGCTGATCCGGGTAAAGATAGGGTCCAGAATCCTCGAGGCGACCGCGGCAAAGATTCGCCACGGCCCGCCTTGCCTGCCGCTCAGCAAATTCAGGATCGCCTCGCGTTCGGCGGCGTCGGCGCGCTGCTCGACGATCGGCTGCCAGGTGACGTTGCCCTGATGCAGCGGGCCCGGCGAATGGCCGGCGATCGCGAAGCTCAACTCGTCGAGCCGGGTCTTGCCGAACCGGCCCCGGGTTACGTGCCAGAGGTAGACACCGTCGCAGGACCCGTGGGTCGGCGGTGCATCGAAGCTGCACGGGCATCCCCAATCGCAATTGCACGCGCCCAGGAGTTGGCCTTTGAGAGTCCAGTCAATCGCCATAGCCGCTCCGTCTTCGATGTGTCTCCGTTCGATCTCCACTCTATTCAATCGAGACGCCAAGTGTCCATCATCTTGAACCGTTCGTTCAAATGCACTAGCGTCCGTCGCGGCAAAGCCCCAGCAGGAGTCTTAACGATGCCTTTTCCGTACCGCGACTTGCGAGATTTTCTCGACGAGCTGTCAGCCCAGGGCGACCTGGTCAAGATCGAGGAGCCGATTGACGTCGGCCGCAAGACCAACGAACTGGCCGCGCTGCAGTCGCACGTCGCCGGCCTGGACGGACCCTGCCTGTGGCTGGACAACCTGGTCGGCTACAACACGCCCGGTATTCCATTGATCCTCAACGTCTTTGGCAGCCGCCGGCGGATGGCGGCAGCCCTCGGCGCTGAGACCGAGCTCGAAGCCAAACTCAAACTGAGCAGGATACTGAACGAACCTGGCAGCTGGCTCGATCCGACCATCGTGAATCGCGCGTCGGCGCCCTGCAAGGAGGTCGTTATCAAGGGCGACCAGATCGATCTGCGGACGCAGATCCCGCAGGTATGGTTCGGCGACGAACGGCAATCGTATCCCAACTGCGACATCACGGCATCCAAGGACCCGGTCACCGGCGAACTGAATGCCAGCA
>JBGPMT010000269.1:0-4578 GCA_041487135.1 Binataceae bacterium (SeqCode)
GAGTGGCCCGCGTACTCGATCGAGCGGCGGCCGACGATGATTTTCGACGATCGATGCCGGGTGGAGCTCGATCCCTACGGGAATGAGCGTCGCGCGTGGAGTAGCTAGCAGGCGCCCAGACGAAGGCGACGAAGCCTATCCCGCTTTAGAACGATAGATAGTCAGTAGATAGTCAATCGTCGTCGCCGGTTTATCATTTGCGGAAATGAGGCATTACCTCTTTCGCGAACAACTCGACGCTCTTGCGCGTATGGCGCGGATCCATGCCCGCGAAGCCGACCGATAAGACCATTTCCGTGGGCGCCATCTCTTTAATGCGTCCGTCGACTATCTGCGCCACTTCGTCCGGCGCGCCGACCATCGCCTGTCCGAAATAGCTGCGCCCGCTCTTGCGCAGCTCGCCGACCGGCGGGATGTTGAACTCGATATCCTTATGAGTATTCTTCATCCCCTCTTCGCTCTCGAACATCGCGTAATGCCACGACATCGTGTAGTGCAGATGCGCCTCGGCCTCGTCCCAGGCCTGGTCGCGGGTCGGGGCGGTATGGAGATTTTCCATCAGGGCGCGCTCGAAATTGCGCGGATCGTGTCCGGCGCTGCGCAGCCCCGCTTCGTAAGCCGCGCGGCGCTCGGGAGTGCCGGGACCGACCAGGTTGTAGCCGCGGGCGCCGGCCTCAAACAGCGCCTTTTCGCCGACCGCGCCGATATAGATCGGCACCGGCCGTTGAATGGGCTTGGTCGTCATGCGGACCTGGCTGAACTCCCAATACTTGCTTTTCCAGTCGAAGGAATCCTCGCTGAAGCAGCGCTTGATGATCTCGAGGCCGTCGTACATCCGCGGCCGGCGCTGTTTGATCGGGATGCCGAAGGTCTTGAACTCGCCCGGATGGGAGCCGGGTCCCACGCCGGCGTTGAGGCGTCCGTTCGAGATGATGTCGAGCGTCGCCAGGTCCTCGGCCGCGCGAAGCGGATGATGAAACGGCAGTAGCAGCACGGCGGTGCCGAGCCGGATACTCTCTGTGCGCGCGGCGATCGCGGAGAGCACCAGGAGCTGCGACGGACTCCACTGGTCGTCGGTGAAGTGATGCTCGCAGGTCCAGACCGTATCGAAGCCGAGCTTCTCCGCCAGCACGCCCAGCTCGATCGACTCGCGGTAGACCTCGTGGACCGGCCGGGCCCATCGCGGGGGGTTGCGAATCCACATCATCACGGCGAACTTCATGGGAGCCCTCCCGATTGCGATCTATTGGCCTGCGGTTCTCAGCCGTGGCGCCCGGCCTTGCGCACCGGATGGTCGGGCGGGAGCGTGCAATAGCCATCGCTCTCGACCTCGAACGCGCGATTGAAACGGGCGCGGAAATTCTCGAGCGCCACCGCGGCGGCGAGCTCTACGATCTGCGGCACATCGAAGAATTCCTTGAGCCCCGCGAACACCCGGTCGGGGATCGTGACCGGCGTCGCGGTCATCGCCTCGGACAGCCGCAGCACGGCCTTCTCGCGCGTATCGAAGGCGCGGCTGGTCTCGAAGGCCGCGATTTCCTCGAGCTGGTCGTCCCGGACTCCCTGGCCTCTGCCCACGGCAGAGTGGATGTCGATTCAGAACGGGCAGCCGGCGATTTGCGCGGCGCGGAGCGATGCCAGCGTCTTGAGCCGCGGCTCGACGACGGCGGAGCCGCCGATCACGGCGCCGAGGTTATTCATCGCGGCCAGCAGGTCGGGCGCGTGTGCCATCACGGTGATCGGCGTCGGCACGCTGCCCAGCGCCTGCTCGACGCGCTGATAGATCTCCTTGACGGCGGCCGGAGCCTGCTCGAAATCGACACCTTTTATCCGCATCGGAATCTCCTCTGAACCCACTGAAGGCGTACATTATCGCCGCCCGAGCAGTGGCGTTGGATCGCTTTCGGTCCGACTATAGCGCGAACCCGATGGTTGGAGAGGCGGGGGATCAGTTGCCGTCGGCCCTGCGGACGGCGAGATGAGCGTAGCCGCGGCGGCGGCGGCGCTGGAGGCGGCCCTGTTCGGCGAGGTCGCTCAGGTACTGCTGGCACGATTCTCCCGTGCCGCTGCGGACGTAACTGCCGTCGGATTGCATCAGCCATTGCAGGCGGTTCGGCTTCAACTGCCCGTCGAGCACGGTGCGCAGCTCCTTGCGCAACTGCGGGTCTTCGATCGGCACGACCACCTCGACGCGGCTTTCGAGATTGCGCGTCATGCAGTCGGCCGAGCCGATGAAGTATTCCTCGGCGCCGGCGTTGCGGAAGTAATAGATGCGGGTGTGTTCGAGAAAGCGCCCGATGATGCTCACCACGCGCACCTTCTCGGAGAGCCCGGGGATGCCGGGGCGCAGGCGGCAGGTGTCGCGCACGATCAAATCGATTTTGACGCCGGCGCGCGCGGCCTGGTAGAGCGCCCGCGTGATGTCGACATCCTCGAGCGCGTTCATCTTCATCTGGATGAGCCCGTTGTAGGCCGGGTCGCGCGACTGCAGGTCGGCTTCGCGCGCGATCCGATCGATCAGCGCACGCTTCAGGAACACCGGCGCCGGGAGGATCTTGGCGTAGCGGCGGCGCGGCCGGTAGCCGGTGGTGAGAAAATTGAAGAGCTCGGTCAGGTCACGGCCGATCGCGTCGTCGGCGGTGAGCAGGCCGAGATCGGCATAGAGCCGCGCGTTGTCCGGATGATAATTGCCGGTGCCGATATGCGCGTAACGGCGCAGCCCATTGTAGTCCTGGCGCACGACCAGGATGGTCTTGCAATGCGTCTTGAACCCGATCACGCCGTAGATGACGTGAATGCCGAACTGCTCGAGGCGCGCGGCGAAGCGGATATTGGCCTCCTCGTCGAAGCGCGCCTTGATCTCGACCACCACCGTGACCTGCTTGCCGTTGCTCGCCGCGTCGCACAGGTAGCCGATGATGCGGCCGCTTTCCGAGGTGCGATAGAGCGTCATCTTGATCGCGCGCACCTTGGGATCGACGCTTGCCTCGCGCAGGAAACGCTCGACCGAGGTCGAGAACGATTCGTACGGATGGACCAGCAGGATCGAGCCGGCCTCGCGGATGATATGAAAGATGTTGCGCGTGGTCTCGAGCAGGCGGGGATGGTCGGTCGGATGATGCGGCGGATCGCGCAGCTCCGCCACGTCGAGGCTGGCGAGCTCCATCAGGTCGCGCTCCTCGAACAGGCCCTCGGTCTCGAAGACATCGGCGCGCTCGTCGAGCCCGAGTTCCGCCGCCAGCATCCCGCGCCGCGCCGGATCCATCGTGAAGCCCACCTCGAGGCGGACGATCGGCGCGAAGCGGCGGTCGCGCAGCTCGGTCTCGATCAGCGCGAGCAAGTCGTCGGCCTCTTCCTCGTCGCGCTCGGTGTTGGCATTGCGCGTCACGCGGAACAGCTCGCAGGAGGCGACCTCGATGCCCGGGAAAAGCAGGTCGAGGTTATGCGCTATCACGTCTTCGAGCGCCACGAAGCGCAAGCTCTCGCCGACCCGGATGAAGCGGCGCACGCCCGAACCGATCGGAACCTTGACCCGCGCCAGCGAAGTATCACCGTCGCCCGAGCCGCGCACCGTAACCAGCAGGTTCAGCGAGAGGTTGGAGACGAAGGGAAACGGATGCGCCGGGTCGATCGCGAGCGGCGTGACGAGCGGAAAAATATTGGCGAAGTAGTATTCGCGCAGCGCCCGCTGTTCCTCGGCCTCGAGCTGCTCGTAGGGCAGCACCGCGATGCCGTGCGGCTGCAAGGCCGCGAACAGCTCGAGCATGATCTCGCGCTGGCGCCGCTCCTGGACGCGAATCTCCGCGTAACACTCGGTGATCTGCCGCTGCGGCGTGCGGCCGTCGGGAGTGAGCTGATGCACGTTGGCGGCGGCCTGCTGCTTCAGCCCGCCGATCCGCTTCATGAAAAACTCGTCAAGATTCGAGGCCGTGATGGCGAGGAACTTGAGACGCTCGAGCAGCGGATTGCGCTCGTCCTCGGCCTGCGCGAGCACGCGGCGGTTGAAGGCGAGCCAGGTGAGCTCGCGGTTCAGGTAGAGCTCGGGACGGAAGAGGTCGGGATCCAGCGCCCTGCCCGACGCGCTCGTCGCGGCACTGTCGTGGCTGGCTTCCGCGCCGTTGGCGCCGTTATACGCTGCTTCCGCGCCGTTTACGCTCGCGCCCAGGCCCGGCTCGGCAGGATCGCCCGCCGACGGCGGTTGAGCGGGATCGGAGCCGTCAATTTGAGGCATATCGATGGGTCTTTTTGCGTTTTTTGCGACGGATTCGACCTCGCCCAAACGCCCCGTATGATACCGTCTGGCGCTACTCTCCGCCAGCCGGCCGGATTGGCGTGAGAGGTCGCTCAGTAGAGCGGCGTATCCGGTTCGAGGCCCATCAGCGCCCGGCCATAATTGCGCATCCCGGCCTCGTAGTTGAGTGCTGCGTGCTGACCCATCGCGTGGAGGTCGCGCCAGAAGCGCTGCAGCGGCTCATGTTCGAAAATCGAGCGCGCCCCGGCCATATCCGCCAGGTTGCCGGCCACCTCGCGCGCCTGGCGTGCGATATAGGCCCGCCAGGCAAACATCCGCAGCCGTCC
>JBGPMT010000270.1:0-4569 GCA_041487135.1 Binataceae bacterium (SeqCode)
CGACGCGCCGATTCACTGGGTTACTGGCAAAGACCTGCCGAATAATGCCTGCGACACGATCCCGGCGCAAAGGTTCATCGGGCCCGCCTGCGTCATTAACCTGACCGAGCAGGCGGCGAAGAATCCGGACTTTCTGCTGATGCCCGATCACATCCTGCAATGGGAGAAGCAGCACGGGCGGATTCCGGCCGGCTCGTGGGTGCTGCTTAGAACCGACTGGAGCAAGCGCGAGGGGCCGGCCTTTCTCAATGAGGACGCGAAGGGTGCCCACAGCCCCGGTCCTCACGTTTCCGCCTCCGAGTTCCTGGCGTTCCAGCGCGACGTCCTGGGCGTCGGAGTCGAGACCGTCGGCACCGACGCGGGGCAGGCCCACACCTCCGATCCGCCGTTTCCGAATCACGCTACGATGCATGGCGCGGGTAAGTTCGGGCTCGCCAGCCTGTGCAATCTCGATCAGCTGCCGGCCACCGGAGCGGTCGTGGTCGCGGCGCCGCTCAAGATCATCGAGGGCAGCGGAAGTCCGGTGCGCGTGCTGGCGTTGGCTCCGGCCTAGCGCGATCCTCGGGCGGTGCGGGCCGTCAGTGCTCACCGATCCATCGGAGTGCGCGCGAGACCCACGGGCCATCGGCTTCGCCGCCGGCATAGCAGGCGCTGAAGTGATTGCGGCCGGGAAGGACGATCCGTTCGACCGCGCCGCCCGCCGCGCGCAGCGCCTGTTCCATCTGCTCGGCCTGACGCGACAGATGCGGGAAATCATCGCTGCCGTGCGCCATCAGGAACGGCGGCGGCACACCCTGGATATTGCAGATCGGACTGGCTGCGACTTCGTGGCCGGCCTCCGGCGGACCGAGAAACCGCGGGCGCGTCGACAACCCCGCGCCCTCACGAAAATCGTACACGCCTGAGATCGCGAGGCATCCACGGATCGCATCGCGCGGGAGCCCTCGCGGCTCCTGCCAGTCGCGGCGCACCGCCAGCAGGGCAGTGTAATGACCGCCCGCCGAATGGCCGCCAACGAAAATTCGCCGCGGATCGCCGCCGTGACGGCTGACGTTGCGATGGAGCCAGACGACAGCCTCGGCCACGTCGTGGTATCCGGCCGGGAACGGATATTGCGGCGCAAGCCGATAGCCGATGCTCGCAAAGATAATCCCGGCGGAGTTGAACACCGGCGCCATGAACAGCAGGTGTTCCTTGTAGCCGCTAACCCATCCGCCGCCATGCACGAATGCGACCACGCTGCCGTTGGATTTCTTCGGCACGCAGAGCGCGATGCTCTGGTAAGGATCGGCGCCATAGGAGTGATCCTGGGCGGCGACGCCTTCGCCGCGCTTTATCGCTTCGTTGGCAAAAGCCTGCCCCGCTTCGGAAAGTGGCTCCTGCGGCGGATAATCTTCGATGCGCATGATTTCACCTGCGCGCATTATGCGCCCCAGTCATTGAAAGGCAAGCATCGATCGCAGCCCTGGAAGCCTTGATGCGCGTTTGAGCGAGGACGCGCAGGACCGGGACTCGGCCTTTCGCATCTGGCCCGTCTTTGCCGGATGTAGTAATTGAGAACAGGAACTTGTCGCGCAGTCGGATGCTTCAGGCAAAAACATATGCATGGCTGCCGCTCGTAGCGGCACTGGCGGCTGGATGCTCGACGGAGCCGGCTCGAGCCCGCCTCTCGGCTCGGCCGGTGAGCGTAATGTCTCAGGCAGCGCCGGCGGGGTCCGGTCATCTGACGCTCGCTTCGTGGTACGGACCGGGTTTCAATGGCCAGCGCACCAGCAGCGGCGAAGTCTTCCGGGAAAATCGACTGACCGCAGCCTCGCGTAGCCTCCCGATGGGCTCGCGAGTGCGCGTGACGAACCTCAACAACGGGCGATCGGTCGTGGTCCGGATTAACGATCGCGGCCCGTTCGTTCACGGCCGCGGAATCGATCTTTCCAGGGGCGCCGCGCGGAAGATTGGCCTCATGCGCGAGGGTGTCGCGCGCGTCCGCTTGACCTCTCTCGATGAGAGCCCGCCGGCCGTGCGAAGCGAGCCGACTTCGTGGAGCGGGAGGGTCAGAGTTCGGCGGCGTACTTACCGCGAAGCGCGCCGCAGCGCATCGCATGGCTCACGATCGCGTCGGATAGTCAGCAATCCATTCGGTAGCTGGCTGATCGAACTGATGTCCTAGGTACCGGAACCTTCAGGGGCAGGAGGCGAGCGAATCCATGAGGCGCAGAAGCTACCTCGGCCTGGCTGCCGAAACCGTCGTGCTCGTGGCGGCGCTGGCGATGACCGCCGGCGCGCGCGCGGCCGAGCCTGGGACCTCGGTATTCCTGGTGGCGAGGCCGGAGATGCCCGATCCGTTGTTCGCGCAATCGGTAATCCTGATGTTGCCGCGTTCCGGGGATTTTCCGCTGGTGGCCGGGCTGATCGTCAACAAACCGATCCGTAAGGTGCCGTTGCACAAGCTTTTTCCTAAAAGCTCGGCGCTCAAGAATCGATCCGACACCGCATTTTTCGGCGGTCCGGTCGATATCGAAACTCCGGCGATCGTGTTTCGCGCCGATCAGGCGATTAACAAGACGACCCGGATCGCTGGCGATGTCTACGTAAGCCTCGACCCCGACCTGGCCGCCGCACTGGCACAGGATCCGAAGCAGGTGCATGACTTCCGGCTGGTCCTGGGACGCTCGCAATGGACTCCGGGCCAACTGCACAGCGAGATGATGGAAGGGGCCTGGTACACGGTAAACGCGGAGGCCAGTATCGTCTTCAGCGCCGATCCCGGCAGCGTATGGAACACGCTGGCCGCGCGTGCGCGCCTGATTCCAGCCGCCAACTTGGGGGCGCCCCGGCCCGCGCCGCGGCTGTTTCCGATTTCGAATCAGGGGCCGGTCTATTTGTCCGTTGGGCCGTAGCCGGATGCGGGCCTACTTCCGGTAAGGCTGTTTGCGCTTGATCCCGTAATCTCGAAGCGGGTCGCCGAACACCGTGATTCGATAATCCGAGAAGAACTTGCCGCTCGATTTCTGCGCCGCGAGATGTTCGGCCTGCTGGCGCCAGGCATTCAACGCTTCATCCGACTCGAACTCGACTACCGTGAGCTCCTCGCCGTCGGGCGCCACGAAGGTCTTTGCGGCCACGAATCCCGGCATCGCGGCGGCGATTTTGAACAGTGGCTCGGCCGTCGCGTAGTACTCCGCCCGGGTTTCGTCCACCGAATAGGTTCGAAAGATCACCGTGCGCATCGGCAAATGTTCGATCCCTCCCGCAATCTATCGAGCTTCGCCCGCCAAGGATTCTGCGTGAGTAAGTCTGTCGGCTCCATCGAGCGGCAATGCCGTTCACGAGTGAGAGGCCGGGCTCGGGCGCTAGCGGGCTTCCCGCTCGACGATCATCTTCTCGTCGACGAATTTGCCGTGATCGATTATCACTGCGTCGTCGAGTATTACGGTGCATTCGCGCATCGGCACGTCGTAATGGCCCAGCGTGTTGCGGGTCCCGCCGCCCAGGGTGTTCGGGCCGGTAGAGAAGAGGAAGTTGCCCGGAAAGGTGCGGGCTGCCGCCCGCGAGCGCTCGGGATCGTCGCCGAACAGCGCGATCGAATCCCAGCGCGCCTGCGGATTGAGCCCCCATCCGAGATGGGAGATCGCGTGGCCGTCCATATCCTCGGGGAAGCGCCGGTTGTCCTCGAGCCAGTTGTTCAGCAACTTGGCATCGAGTCCGCCTTCGATGCGCCGGATAAAGCCTTCCCGCACCTCGAGACGAATCTCGTCCTGGACATATCGGCAATAGGGCAGGATCACGATGTCGCCGCGCTGGATCACGACCGTCCCGTTCGCCGAGCCCTCGTTGGGAAAGGTATGGACGTGGCCGCCGCCCCAATGGTCGAAACGTCCGCGCGACTCGGCAAAGCCGTACTGGATCATCGTGGGATATTCGCCAAGCTGAACCGTGAGGTCGGTGCCGGCATCGTTCGTGACCCGCATCTTTTTGGCCCGCTCGAGACGTTTGCCCGAGTAGACGGTCGCCTCCTTGAGGCCCGGCGGCGACATCAGATCGTGCAGATCATCCGGCGCGTCGATAACCATCAGCACCCGCGCACCGGCGTCGCGTACCTGCTTGAGCCACTTGGTGAACAGCGGCACATGCATGCAGACCAGCATATCGGCGCTCTTGAGCGCTTCCAGCGTGCCCTTGCATTTGCCGACCGTTTCGACGCCGACCTTGGTCCAGGTCGGCACCGAGTTGACGCACATCTCGTAGACCTCGGCGCCGAGGTCCTGGGCGGCTGCGAACGCGGCGGCCACGTAATCGCGCCGCGCGGTGAGATCGGTGAGCAGCGCGATGGTCTCGCCTTTCCGTACGTTGCAGAACTGGAACTCCTTGCGAAACAGCATCGCCATCATGGCGGGATTAACCACTTGCGGGTTCATCAGCTTGGCTCCTTGGTCAAGTCCGGCGCTGCCGCCGTCCGTCCACCATTATCAGACATTCGGGGCATAGATGCTCCGCTAACACCCCCGCTCGGAAGTGTCAAATGCGCCCTGCGCACCGATTCGACCGGCGCGGCCCTGGCGGGGCGCTCAC
>JBGPMT010000271.1:0-4564 GCA_041487135.1 Binataceae bacterium (SeqCode)
CGACTCCCTTGGAAGCGGTATTCGGTTCGTCACGGGTTGCGATTGTTTGCATCGTGCTCACCTTCCTCCTTACGTGCAATTCATCCCAAGTGCTTTCGAGAGAATTAGACGAAGTGGCTTTCCAAAACTTCACGCAAAGCTCATGCCTACCTCGGATACCGGCCGAGCGAGACCGAAATGGCGGAAAATGGACCTTTTTCCGGCACTCGTCAGGCGAGGTGCAAGATTCGGATGGCAGTATGTGCCTGAAGTTTTTCCACCAGATTTACGCATCGTGAACCTTTTGGTGAATCTTCGAGGTTCGCTTCTCGCAGGCTTTCGCGACACTTAAGTCCATCTTATACTAGGCGAGGCCAATTTCCGGTGATGGACGAAATTCGCACGACATATGGGTCTCGTATGAGAACTCTTGGGCTGGTGATGGCCGGGGGACAGGGAACGCGGCTCCATCCGCTGACCCGCGATCGCGCCAAGCCAGCGGTCCCATTCGGCGGCAAGTACCGCATGATCGATTTCGTGCTCTCGAACCTCGTGAACTCGGGAATCTATTCCATCTACGTGCTCGTGCAATGGCGCTCGCAATCGCTGATCGAGCATCTCAAGGACGGATGGCAGTTCGGGAGCGTGATGTCCGACCACTTCATAACCCCGGTACCCGCCCAGATGCGGATGGGTGAGACCTGGTATCTCGGCACCGCCGACGCCATCTTCCAGAATCTGAACCTGATCGAGGACAACAAGCCTGATCTGGTCGCGGTCTTCGGCGCCGACCATATCTACCGGATGGACGTGCAGCAGATGATCGACTTCCACCTCGAGCATCGCGCAGCCGTGACCGTCGCGACGCTGCCGGTCTCAATCGAGGAAGCCGGCGGCTTCGGCGTGCTGGAGGCCGACTCGGAATCGCGGGTGCGCGGCTTCGAGGAAAAACCGGCCAATCCGCGTCCGATGCTCGGGGTCGCCGATCGATGCCTGGCGTCGATGGGCAACTATATCTTCGCGCCGGCCGTGCTGAATGAGGCCCTGATCGAGGATGCGCACAACGACACCAGCCATCATGACTTCGGCCGCGACCTGATTCCCAAGCTGATCGACGAAGTTCCCGTCTATGCCTACAACTTCATGACCAACCGGATTCGCGGCGATTCCGAGGTGAACCTGAGCTACTGGCGCGACGTCGGCACGCTCGACGCCTACTACGAAGCCAACATGGACTTGCGTGATGCGCGGCCGCACCTGAATCTCTACAATCCTTATTGGCCGCTGCGCACCGCCTACTATGGCCAGCCGCCGGCCAAGTTCGTGTTCGACGAAAACGGCCGGCGCGGCCAGGCGCTGCACTCGATCGTTTCCGAGGGCTGCATCGTGTCGGGCGGCACGGTGCGCAACTCGGTGCTCGGCCGCTCGGTGTTCATTCACTCCTACAGCCAGGTCGAGGATTCGGTGCTGATGGACTATGCCGAGGTCGGCCGGCACGCACGCGTGCGCCGGGCAATTATCGACAAGAACGTCTACGTTCCGGAAGGCGATGAAATCGGCTACGATCTGAAGCGCGACCGCAAGCGTTTCTTCGTCACCGAATCGGGCCTGGTGGTGATTCCCAAGGGCCCCAAACGCGAGCGCGCGGTGCTCTGAACCGATCCGCTTCGGCCGCCTGCCACAGTGCCTGAGTCGACAACTATCCAGGACCGTCGGTCCGCGCCCGGCACACCCGCGGCGCCGACAGCCGTCGCCCCGCGGGCGGTCCTTGCCGCGCGCGAGGGGCCGGCCAAGGAGCGCGGCAAGCTCAGGCTACGCACGCCCGATCGGATCATCTTCTGGACGATGGCCGCATTGATCCATCTGCTCAGCCTGCTGCCGGATTTGATCCTTTATCCGCTCGGCGTGTTCGGCGGATGGGCCGGCTACTGGCTCGACCGCCGCCACGTCCGCATCGGGCACAAAAACCTGGCGCTGGCCTTTCCCGAAAAGAGCGAGCGCGAGCGCCGGCGAATCCTGCGCGCCTCCTATGTCAATCTCGGGCGCTGCGCCGCCGAGTACATCCGGCTCGGCGGTTTCTTTTATGGCCGCTTCCGCAGGCGCGTCAGCTACGACCGCTTCGATCACTGGGATTGGGTAAAAGCCAAATATCCGGGCCGCGGGGTGCTGATCCTGAGCGCCCATTTCGGCAACTTCGAGCTGCTGGGCGCCGCCCACGCGCTCAATGGCTTCCAGATAAGCCTGGTCCATCATACCCAGCGCTTCCTGGCCGGCGATGCCTTGATGAGCTTTGTGCGCGAGCGCGCCGGCGTCGAGATAATCCGCAAGCATGCGGCGGCGCGGGCCGTGCTGCGGGCGCTTGCGCGCGGCGAGCTGGTCGGAATCCCGTTCGATCAGAACGCCAAGCGCAGCGAGGCGGTGTTCGTGCCCTTCTTCGGCGAGCCGGCGGCGACGGCCAGCGGGCTCGCGCGCCTCGCGCGAATCTCGGGCGCGCCGGTAGTGCCGGCCTTCATCGTGCGACAACCCGACCGTCGCAGCCATCGCATCGAGATCCAGTCCGAAATTCCGCTGCAGAATACCGGCGACGAAGCCGCCGACATCCTGGAGAATACCCGCCGTTTCGTCGCCGCCGTGGAAGCGATGGTGCGCCGGTACCCCGAGCAGTTCCTATGGACCCATCGGCGCTTCCGTACGCGGCCGCGCGGGATGCCGCCGGTTTACGACGACTAGTTCGCGGCGTCCCGGTCCCCGCTACTGATTCGCGCGCCAGATCGCGACGCTGGTGTTGCCGCTGCCCGACGATTGCCCATAGGCGCCGAACTGCTTGCCGATATACGGCCCGGCATTCTCGTCGAGGCATCCCAGCATCGCAGCGAGATCGCGGCCTCCGACCTCAGCCACGACTTTCTCACAATACTCCGGGAACCAGCGCTTCGCCTCCGCGATCCGGCCCTCGCAGAGCATCCGGATGAACGCGCGATCGATTTCCAGGCGCTCGGGCGCCGGCCATTGAGCGGGGCCGCGCACCAGCTTGTGCGAGAGGCTGCAACTGGCCAGAAAGATCGCGCGCACGCCGGCCTTGCGCGCCGCGCGATCGATCCCGGCACCGACCTTCATGCATTCATCGAAGTCGGCCGAAATGCAGGTCGGGATCAGCACGGCGGGGATGGTCTGGTCGGGATCGAGGTAGTGCAGCGGCACGTATGATCCGTAATCCCAGGTGAAATGCTCCGTCTCATTGCGATAGATCGGGTAGCCGAGCGCCTTGACTTCATCAACGATCGCGCCGGCAAACTTCGGCATCCCGGGCCGCCGGTACGGCACGCCGGGAATCAGGTCGGGCGCCTCGTCGGCAACGCACATCCCGCGATGCTCTGCCTGGCAGGTGGCATACCAGTTGAAGGTCGAGATCCAGTGCGAGGAGTTCACCACGAAGACCTCCGGCTTCATCGCGCGCAGCGCCTCGCCCATCTGGTACGACCCGGCGATCACCGGGCGCACGAAGTCGGGCGCCTTCGACTCGATTCCCATCCGCGGGGTGTGGGGTGTGACTCCCGAGCAGATAATGCCGCGGTCCATTTGTGGTAGCGCGTTGCTTGTTTGATTATTGATCAGCCGCCTCGCTCCCGCTCAGTTCCTGGCGAAGACGGAAGCGCTGGAGCTTGCCGGTCGCGGTGCGCGGCAGCCGATCGACAAAGCGAATATCGCGCGGACATTTGTAGATCGAAAGATTCTTCGTGAGCGTCTCGCGCAGTTCGGCGGCCAGCCGCTCGCGGTCGGCGTCGCCCGAGCGTGCGACCACCGCTAGCGCGAGCCGCACCAGGCCGTCGCGGTTGGCAATCCCGACTGCGGCCGCCTCCGCGATTCCCGGGAGGGTCGCGGCGCATTCCTCGATCTCCGCCGGGCTCACCCATTGCCCCGAGATCTTGAGCATCTCGTCGGCCCGCCCGTGGTGATACCAGAAGCCGTCGGCGTCGAATGAATAGAGATCGCCGGTGCGAAACCAGGATCCGACCAAGGCGCGCTGCGTGATTTCCGGCTGATCCCAGTAGCGCTCGCACACCGACGCCATCCGGATCCACAGCGTGCCGATCTTTCCCGGCTCGCTTACCGGACGGTCGTGCTCGTCGACGAGCTTCACCTCCGCGCCCGGCGCCACCCTTCCCGACGATCCCGGCCGATAGGCCGCCGCCGAATTCGAAAAGGCCATGTAGATGGTCTCCGACGTTCCCATCCCTTCGAAAATTCTGACGCCGGTCGTCCGATGCCAGTTCTCCGCGAGCGCCGCCGGCAATCGCTCACCGGCTGATGCGTAAGCGCGCACCGCCGCGAATCCCGGGTCGCACGCGCGCCCCGACGCGATCAGGTTGCGGTAGAGCGTCGGCACGCTGAAGACCATGTCCGGCCGTGCCGTTTCGACCACCCGCGCGACGCTCTCGGCGTCCGGCCATCCGGCATCCAGCACGGTGGTCGCGCCCAGCCGCAACGATCCGAACAGGCAGTTGCCGAGCGCATAGGCAAAGAACAACTTTGAGGTCGAGAACAACCGGTCGCCCGCGCGCACGCCGAGGCATTGCTCGAGATA
>JBGPMT010000272.1:0-4544 GCA_041487135.1 Binataceae bacterium (SeqCode)
CTCTGAAAACGTGTCCCCACCCGCTTTCTAATCGATCTTCCTATTTGCCCGGATGACGAGCAACCCTCGTATCCCTGAAACGATTAGACGCCAACACCCTACGCCTGGTTCAACTCCCCGGAAATCGGCGCAGTTCCGGGCCTTTGCCGATCCCGAACCCTCAGGCGCATCCGCACCCCCCGCCGCAGCATCCGCCCGCCGGCCTGGATGATCCATTCGACCCCGTGGCCGCGGCCCGCGCCGCCTCGCCTCCGCCGCGCGCCGCGAACACCGACATTTCGCGCTTGATATGCACGCCGTGACAACCGGGACATTCGGCCTCCGATCGCCCCGGCATCACGAAGGTCTCGAAGGACCGGCCGCAGTCGTCACAGCGGTATTCGTAGATCGGCATGATGCGCTATTCCTCTGGCGGCTGGGCGTATTCGACCAGCACCCCGTGCGTCGCCTTGGGATGCAGAAAGCATATCATGCCCGCCAGTCCCGGTCGCGGGCGCTCGTCGATCAGCGGCAGCGACTTGGCGCGCGCCGCCGCGAGCTCGCGGCCGACGTCGTCGGTCTCGAAGCAGACATGATGCAATCCGCCGCCGAAGCGCGCGAGAAACCGCCCCACCCCGCTTTCCGGCGAGAGCGGCTCGAGCAGCTCGATTTCGCTCGCTCCGATCCTGAGCAGCGCCGCGCGCACGCCCTGGTCCTCGAGCGTGGCGCTCCTGGTCAGCGGCAGGCCAAGCAGATCGCGCCAGAACTTGAGCCCCTCATCGAGACTCGGCACGACGATCCCAACGTGATGGATCCGCTTCAGCATCGTGATCGCCAAGGATAGGCGATCGCGGGGTGCGTCGAAAAGCTGGATCGAAGGCTAGGAATCCTTCCAGCGGCGTTCGGCCATGCGCTCGTACCATTGCGCGAGCACGCCATGCGGCGGCGGCCGGCCGGTCACTTGATTGAAGAAGCTGAGCGCCAGCAGCGGCGAGAGGAACAGGAACATGGCGAAGCTGATCAGCAGATAGCCCCATATGATCAGGAGCCATCCCACGATCGAGAGAATTCTTGCGGGCAGCGCCCAGAGCCCGCGCCATTTGAGCGAAACCTCGGCGAGACGCGGGGCGAGGCGGAATTTTCTCAACCCGCCGACCGTCAGAAAGCCGCCTGCCGCCGCGGCGAAATACATCGCCAGCAGAATCACGATCAGATCACGGCCCGACATGGAGAAATCCCAAGAGAACCCGGTTTTCGATGATCAAGCGCTAGGCGCGCTCCAGTGTCGCGATCGCTTCGCCCACATCGTCGAGCGTCGGCACGCGGAGCACGCCGCCGGCCGCCGCGATCGGCGCGCCGGGGCGATGCTCGACCAGCACCGGCGCGATTCCGGCCGCCCTCGCGCCGGCGACATCCAGCGGCTCGGAGTCGCCGACATGAATTGTCGCGGCGGCATCGATCGCATGGCGGCGCATCGCGGCCCGGAAGATCTCCGGCGACGGCTTGGCGTACCCGGCTTCCGAAGAGATCGTGATCGAGTCGAAGTAGCCGGCAAGATCGAGCCCTTCGAGTATCCGATAGAGGCGATGGTCGAAGTTCGATATCACGCCCAGGGTCAGGCCGCGGGCGCGCAAATCCGCCAGCAGCTTCGGCGCGCCGGCGAACGCGACCCAGTGAGCGGGATCGGCGAAGTAGGCGAACAGCTCGTCGAAGCAGGCCTCGAAATCATCGAAACGGCCGAGGCCCTCGAAGGTCGCGCGCACCACCGCGCGCCACCATTCGCGCTCGCGGCCTCTCAGCTCCGCCGGCGCGATCGCGGGACCGAAGGCGAGCCCGGGAGCGCCGTGGAAGGCGCGGATGAAGCCCTCGCGCACGGCGCGCTCGCCGGCCTCGACGCCGTGGCGCCGCGCGATCGCCGCATAGGTCGCGGCCACCGGCACGCGCGAGGTGAAAAGGGTTCCCGCGGCATCGAAGAAGACCGCCCGCAACGTCATGCTACTGGCCGTCCGGCCGAGCCCCGCAACATCAAAGATGCTCGAGCCGCGCCTCGAGGCCGTCGGGCCCGCCCTCGACCACGATGTAGCCGCCGTCCTTGAAAGGTCCCGCATTCAGGATAGTGGTCTTGCCGATCCGGTCGACGCCGGCGGACTCGTGGACATGTCCCGAGATGCAGACCTCGGGGCCGACTTCCTCGATAATGCGGCGCGCGCCGGTGCTGCCGACCGGCCGCCCGCTCAAAATCCGATCGCACTTGGTCTCGTAGGGCGGCGTATGACAGATCATCAGCAGCGGCCGATGGTCCCGGACCGTCTCATAGCCGGCCCGCAGCGTCTGGTAGATTTCGTCCTCGCTGAGCTCGGTGGGGGTCTTGAACGGGGTGATATTCGAGCCGCCACATCCGAAGATTCCGATTCCGCCGATCACCATCCCCTTGCCATGCAGCGCGACGCCCTGCTCCTCTAGGAACGGGACGACCTCGCGCTTGTCCAGGTTGCCCGACAGCGCAAGCACGCGCGGGCAGGCGCGGCGCACGTCGTCGATCACCTTGCGCGCATCCTCGACCCCGCCGAAGTTGGTCAGGTCGCCCGAGACGATTATCAGGTCGGTGTCGCGCAACACTTCGCCCATCCCGGCCAGGTTGCCCGTCGCCATGTGTACGTCGCCGAACGAAACGATTTTCATCTGCGATCCGCTCTTTTATAGGATGACCGAGTTGGGCGCTTCTGTCACGCCGGCGAGTCGGCGCGGGCTGTCAATCGGGTCTCGATTTGCACAGAATCGACGGCAGTGGAAAACCGCTCGGAGCATTTCGCCTTCGTGCTTTTTCACCCGCGCTCGGCGGGGAATATCGGCGCCGCCGCGCGCGCGCTCAAGAACATGGGCTTCGCCGACCTGCGAATCGTGGCGGCGCGCAAATCGGCCGGCGCCGCGGCGCTCAAGATGGCCGTGCATGGGCGCGACGTGCTGGATGCGGCCAGAATCTATCCCGACTTGAAGAGCGCGATCGCCGATTGCACCGTGACGGTCGGCACCACCACGCGCGAAGGCCCCTACCGCAGCGCTGCACGGCCGCCCCGCGAGGCGATCGCCGAGCTTGCGGCCCTCGCGCCGCCCTATCGGATCGCCTTCATCTTCGGTCCCGAGGACTTCGGCCTCACCAACCGCGAGCTCAAGCTCTGCCAGCGCCTGATCACGATCCCGGCCTCGCCCGACTACCGCTCGCTCAACCTTGCGCAGGCGCTCCTGATTGTCGCCTACGAACTGCGGCTGGCGTGCGCCGAACATCCCGCGGAGAACCTCGCGCCCGTGCGCCTGGCCGCGGCGGCCGAGGTCGGCGCGATGTTCGAGCGGATGGCGCGTGCGCTGGTGCGGATCGGTTTTTTGCCGGCGGACAATCCCGATCACATCATGTTCGCGATTCAGGGGATTTTCGGGCGCACGCGGCTCGCGCCGCGCGAGGTCGATATCTTGAACGGCATCGCGCGGCAGATCGAATGGTTCGCGCGGGGCGGGCGTGAAACCGTCGCGGCGAAGCGACGCGCCGGAAAAAGAATTCGATAACCGCCGGAGCGGTGCTGGTTCGCCGTATCCGAATTGGCGATAATCGGCTGCCGGGCGGAAATCAGTATGGCGCAGATAATCCGGTTCAGCGAAATCCGGGCGGCACGCCAGCGCGGCGAGCGCCAGGCGCGCGATCGCGAAAGTCTCGAGCGCGCGGTGGCGCTGCTCAAGGAAAGTCTTGCCGCCGCCGCCGGGCTCTTGAAGGACGCCTCCGGCGGCGAACAATCCGAGCTGCTCGAGCGCGTCGAGCGGCTGGCCGCGATGGTCCGCTACGGGCTCAGGATGCTGGGTGAGATTACCGAGGACGGCGACCGCGGCCCCGCGCTTGCCCCGCCGCAGTAACCTCAGGCGGATCAGCCAAGCCCGTAATTCGCGACGTGCCAGACGCCGTAGGCGATCAGGATTATCGAGAACCCAATCAGAATCCTGGTCATCTGGTCGGCGCGATGCCGCACGCCCATCGCCATCAGCACCAGCAGGAACGGAAACGTATGCAGGTAATGCCGCGTGCCGAACTGCGCAAAGCCGTTGGTGAAGTAGAAAAGGCTCGGACCCATCGCGGCCAGCGCCGCAATCCCGATTGCGGCCGCCTCGAGCCGCCTGAAGCTGGGCCGCAGCGCCAGCACGAAGGCGGGACTGGTGAGCAGCAGCGCCTGGCCTACGAAGCGCGGATGGATATACGGGAACTTGTCGTCGAGGCTCGGCCCCATGAACATCAGGGTATAGAAGTTGCCGCGAAAATATTGCAGCCCGAAGAGGTGCGGGTCGGGCCCGGCAAAGATGAATACGCCGCGATCGAAGAGACTGTGATAGCGCGCTTCGTTCAGGAACACATAGATCGCGCCGGCCAGCATGAATCCCGGGATCATCCACAACAGCGGCCTGAGCCCGCGGCGCCCGCGATATTCGAGCAGCGCATAGATCGGCCAATCGAAGGCGAGATCGTAGCGCGCCAGCGCCGCGAGTCCCGCGAAAATCCCGAGCCGCAGTGGCCGCCCCGGACC
>JBGPMT010000273.1:0-4540 GCA_041487135.1 Binataceae bacterium (SeqCode)
ATGGGCGTCGCACCGACCGGCAAGAAGGTGAGATGGTCCGGCATCAACATCGGCCGGGTGGTTAATGGCCAGATTGTGGAGTTGTGGGGGGAAGGGGACCTGTTGGGTCTGATGCGTCAACTGACAGGAACCTGAGCGGCCGTTACGGTCGTAGCCCGTGACGCCGGGCGGTCGATTCGCTCGGAAGATGGCCGACGCCAATCAGATTCTCGCGGCCTCGCTGACGCCCGCGTTCATCCAGTACGAGGCGCTGACCCGCTGGAACGGAATACTCCCATCGGTGACCGGCGGCGCAATTCCGTTTATACAGCTACCGCAGCAGCCGAAGTGATACGACCGGTTGGCGTTTGAACGATCGCGGCCGGCGACTGGCGCGCGCCGCGCGAGTGCCTCGTCGCTCGATAGGTGTAGTCGGGCGGCGCGAAGCAGTGAATCAGGAACAATGCCACAATTCCGGCGGCCACCACGGTGGTGATAACCATCAGGGCGATGGTGCGGACGGGAACTCCCTCGTTCATCGGACATCCTCTCGGTTGAATGACATTATTTGCGGCGGCCCGAAGAGTCGCAATCGACTACTTCACTGATCATCACTTCGGGATCGGACTGTGTATAGTTGGGCCAATCCGCCTTGAGCTCGCGGGCCGCCTCTTCGATTCCGAACAGGCGGATGAACGAGTCAGCATCGTCCCTGGTATTGAAATAGAGCGAGTTGGCGAGATGGTAGGGCACGGTAAGCCCGGGAGGCGCGTACGGATTCGGGTAGGCTTCGACCTTGACCGGGCTCACGCCGCAATGCTTCTTGAGCAGCCGCAAACCCATCGGCAGATGCACTTCAAACCAGTGCTTGAGGTTGAAGGTCGACCCGGGCTTGTTCGGATACATGATTTCCACGCGATACATAGTGATTCTCCAGTAAGTATTGATAATAGCAGCGCTGGCTATCTGGGCCATACCACGGGATGGCGCTCCGGTTCGAGGTCGAGCGGATCGCCGTCTCTCAGATGGCTCGGACGCTGGCCTGGCGGCGCAAACCTGCGAAACTTGTAGCGCACGTCGTCGCCGGCGTAGCGAAAGGTGACGGCGCGCCGCGTCTCGGTGTCGGACGAGTTGCCGGCCGCGCCGTGCAGCGTCCGGAGATGGTGAACCACCACGTCGCCCGGCCCGGGCGCGAACGTCGCTATATCAAAATCGGCTTCGTGACCCTCGATGCGCGGTATCGGCTCGCCGCCGTCATCGGGCGCGGTCGCGTCGCTGATGAAATAGTTGACCTTGTAGATCGTGCCAGACTGATGCGAGCCGCGCAGATACTGAATCAGCCCCAGCTCCGGGGTCTCGCGATCGGTGGGCACCCGGATCGCGCAGACCTTGTCGCCAGCGATATGGTCATAGCCCTGGTCCTGATGCCACGCCGTACGCTCCATCGTGCCGGGCGGTTTCACCAACAACTGGTCGTCATAGAGATAGAGCTTGGACGAACGAGTAAGGAGGGCGGCCAGCTCCGGCAACGGCGAATCGATCGCCAGTTCGCGGATCGCCGGATGAAGCTGCCACGCGCTGGTGACCGACAGGAAGTGCCCGCGGTGCGATTTCGGCCTGACGTGCGTATCCAGGGCGACCCGCCCCGCGAGCTGCCGGGGCGAGCCCCATTCCGGAACTTCCGCAGACCCCGGCGCGGCCGTCTGCGCGTCCGACGCAGCCGCGATCGCGAGCCCGGTAAGATCAAGCACCTGGTCGGCCGGCTTATCGCTTCGGCTGTCGACCAACTCGCCGATAGCGTTGCCGAGCCGCCTGGCCCATTCGACCTCGAGTATATCGCGCAGCCATACCACCCCGTCGCGATCGTAGGTCCGCAACTCATCGTCGGTGACCGGGCGGATGAGCTTTCGATTCATGATCGTTCCTGCGCCAGTTTCACTGGCCGGCTTCAGACGCGAGCGGGACCGAAAGGAAGTGCCGACGCGATCACGCCTCGTGGATCGAACTCCGCCTTCAACTTGCGATGTAGGTTCCAGAGCGCGCCGTTATGCGCGCTGTAGGTTGCCGCGACCGCCTCGGCGAGTTCTGCCGGCGCGCTGACCGTGCCATAGCCCGCGCTCGCCATCTCGGTGACGATCGCATCGGCGCAATCGCGAGCGCGCTTACGATCGTCCGCTGACTTCGGATCGAATGCGACCGTTCCCGACACCAGCGCGGTTCTCCAGGTTGCGACGAAAGAAGATGGATAGTCAAAACCGTGCGCCCGCGCGACACGCTGGACCGTCTGGAAAGCGCGCACCGCATCATTCCCGGTCAGCGGCGCAACCTGTGACAGATCCGCGTGTCCGCCGCCCATCCACTGCTCCGGTCCGGAGCCGCTCGACGCTGGAACCCCGCACATCAGTTGCGCGCGATAGTTGAAGATCGCATCGTCCCTGCGATCGCCAGTCGAGTAGAAGCTCGCGTTCGGTATCTTGCGAAAGGCGCCCTCGACCGCTTTCCAAGCCGCCTGGATACCGACCGGCAGGCCATAGAGCGCGCCATAGACGTTCCACACGCCGCGATCCAGATCGTTGGCGATTTTCTGAACCGCGCTGGCCGGCATCACGCCGCTGCCCGAGGAATATTTCGCGCGCGGCGCGGCGAGCGCGGCATCGCACAGCACGTGGGCGACCACGACGGTGCTCGGAATCAGCATCGTGACCTTGAGCGGCTTGAGAGTCTCCATCACCTGATGGAGGTCATCTTCGCGCGGCACCGTGATCATGAACGGTTTGCAGGCGGGCGGCGCGGGCATCAGCCAGCCCCCGACCTTGGTGACTATGCCGAGGCTCGATTGCGTGAAGCTGCCGTCGGTATGGGGACCGTAGCCGTACTTGAACAACTGCCATGACGAGCTTTTCGGCATCGCGCCCATCCCGGTACGCACCACGCTGCCGTCGGGCAACACCGCCTCCATCCCGCACTGCATCATGATGTGGTCGCCGTACGGCGTGTACCCGAACGAGCGATTGACGAAATCACCGGCCAGCGAGCCGGTGGCAAGCGACGCGCAGTCCAGCCAGAGTTGTGGCTTGCCGCCGCGCAGCCGATCGTGAAGTTGCGAGTAGGTCACGCCGGGTTCGACCAGCGCGTAGGCAAAGTCCTGGTTGATCTCGAGGATGCGATCCATCCGCTTGTGATCGACGACCACAATTCCGGCGGCGCGATCGCGGGGTGCCGCGAAGCGGCCGGAGCCGACTAGAGGCCAGAGCGCGAGCTGATGCTCGCCGGCGATCGCCAGCAGCCGGCGGATATGATCTACGCTCGACGGCTTCACGGCCGCAGCCGGCGGGGCCGCGTCGGGGCCGGACAGCGAGCCCGGATCGAGGTAGGCGGAGAGCGCCGCGGGCTCAGTGATGACCGCCTGGGCGCCCAGTGCCGCGCGCATCTGGTCGAGCGCGGGCGCGAGCAGCGGCACACCAGGCGATGCAGCTAACGCTGTGGTCACGGTCTTCTCCTCAAGGTCGCTTCGCTCCCGGCGATCCATTCGGATGAATCACGTAATTCGCCAACGCGTCGAGGTCCGGGTCGGAAATTTCGCTGGGGCGAAACGGTGGCATCTCAATGAATCCATCGCGCACCACATGCTTGACGTAAACCGGTGTGAGATCCGGGCGTCCCAGAATTTCGGCTTTATCCTTGCCCTTCTTGAGGGCGAGCATCTGCCACGCGGGATGCCCGAGTCCTTCGCCGTGACAGAAGACGCAGCGGGTAGCGAAGATTTGCTCGCCGCGATGCGCTGCGTCGGCCGCCTCGGCGGCGCGGGCGGCTCCCACAGCCGCAAAGGTCAGCGTCAGCATGAGCGCGGTCATCAGACCGGGCGCAATCCGACGAATCATGATTCGGTCTCCGGCGATTCGCCGGCCGGCCAGATGCCGTTCTTGCCCGGTGAGAGGATTCCCGCGGAATCGAGCGCGCGCTTCACGCGCCGCTGCATCCCAAGCAACGCGCCGTGGTTGGCGTCATAGGTTTGCGCGATCTGATCCATGAAGTGAAGATTTGTACGGTACTCGCCGTAGCCTTCCGCGGCGGCATCGGTGATCAACTGGGCGAAGCAATCGTGAGCCCGCTTGCTTTCGTCAGGGTCGTAGCGATTGAACATCAGCATCAGGATGTGATGCTGCTCGCGCCATCCGATCACGAACTCGCCGATATAGTCGAAGCCGTATTTCTCGCAGGCCTTGCGAATCATCTGGAACTGCTTGACCGCGTCGGCGCCGCTGGCGGGCGAGATCGGGGAGAAGTTGATATGACCGCCGCCGCCCACCCAGTTCATCAGGCTGAACTCGGTCAGATTCGGCTCGCCGCGCATCAGCTTGACGCGATACTGGAAGCTCGGGTCGTCCTTGCGGTCGTTCTCGAGATAGATCTTTGCACCCTTGATCGCGCGAAAGGTGGATTCGACGATCTGCCAGTTGGCCTCGACCACCTCGGGCAGCCCATAGAGGGCGGCATAGAAGTTCCACATCCCGAGATTGAATTTCTCGGCGATCTGGCGGAGCGTGCGCTGCGGCAGCGG
>JBGPMT010000274.1:0-4526 GCA_041487135.1 Binataceae bacterium (SeqCode)
ATCCGCGAATCGCTCAGTGTCCTCTTGGGTGACAAGTAAGATGGCGAAGCGCGCCGCAGAATCTGGAGCCGGCGGCGACAATGGCGTGCCGGAGGTTTCCGCGGTCCAGGGCGAGGAGGATCGGACGCTTGACCTCTCGCTGCGGCCGCGCACGCTCGCTGAATTCGTCGGGCAGGAGCGCCCGCGCCAGATCCTCGGGATGTCGATCGAGGCGGCGCGCAAGCGCGGCGAAGTGCTCGACCATGTGCTCTTTTCCGGACCACCCGGTCTGGGCAAGACCTCGCTCGCGCATATCATCGCGCGCGAGCTGGGCGTCAGTGTCCGGGTGACGGCGGGCCCCGCGATCGAGCGGGCCGGAGACCTGGCCGCGATCGTGGCTAACCTGGAACAGGGCGATGTGCTGTTTATCGACGAGATTCATCGCCTCGCCCGGGTGGTCGAGGAAATCCTCTATCCCGCGATGGAAGACTTCCGGCTCAATATCGTGGTCGGCAAGGGCCCGGGGGCTCATCTGATGCCGCTGGCAGTCAAGCCGTTCACGCTGGTCGGCGCGACCACGCGGGCGGGATTGCTGAGCGCGCCGCTGCGCGACCGCTTCGGCCAGCACTATCATCTCGATTTCTACGCCCGCGGCGAGTTGGCCCAGATAGTGAGCCGATCGGCGCGCCTGCTCGGCGTGCGAATCGACGAGGAGGGGGCGAGCGAGCTGGCCTCGCGCGCGCGCGGTACGCCGCGAATCGTCAACCGGCTGCTGCGCCGGGTGCGCGATTTTGCCGAGGTCCACGACGCCGGCATCATCGATCGGCCGCTTGCGCTGCGGGCGCTAGAGCTGCTCGATATCGATGCGTGCGGATTCGACCGGATGGACCGCGGCATCCTGACCGCGATCATCGACATGTTCGATGGCGGACCGGTCGGCGTCGAAAGCCTGGCGGCGGCGGTGGGTGAGGAGCCCGACACGATCGAGGAGGTCTACGAGCCCTACCTGCTGCAGGAGGGCTTCATCGCGCGCACCGCGCGGGGCAGGGTGGCGACCCAGCGCGCCTATTCGCATCTGGGCCGCACCCGGCGCGGGACGCTGCTCTGAGCGTCGCGACGGAGAGCGCGCATGTCGAAAATCCTGGTGCTGCAACATCATCCGGGCGAGACGCTGGGGATGATCTCCGAGGCGCTGCAATCGGCGGCGCTGGCCTGGCAATACGTGCGGAGCTACGCGGGACAGCCGGTCCCCTCGAACCTCAAGGGTGCCGAGGGATTGATCGTGATGGGCGGGCCGCAAGGGGTCTACCAGCAGGATAAGTATCCCTACCTGCGCGACGAGATCGCGCTGGTCCGCAGTGCTATCAGCGAGCGCAAGCCGGTGCTCGGCGTCTGTCTCGGCAGCCAGTTGATCGCGGCGGCGCTGGACGCGCGTGTAGCGCCCGGCGCGGCGCGCGAGATGGGATGGTACCCGGTGCGGCTGGCGCCCGCTGCGCGCGACGATCGTTTGTTCCGCGGCGTGCCCGAAGTCTTTACCGCCTGTCACTGGCACGGGGACATCTTCGATCTCCCGGAGGGAGCGACTCCTCTGGCCTCATCGGAGATGACCGCGTACCAGGCATTCCGGTACGGCGACAACCTCTACGCGATCCTGTTCCATGTCGAGATCACGGAACCGATGCTGCGTGATTGGGTACGTGGATCGGCCGCCGAGTTAGCCCGCGATCAGATCGACGGCGATCCGATACTCGCCGATGCCGAACGGCACGTGAGCGCGATGGAGCCGATCGCCGAGACCATCTTCGGGCGCTGGGCCGCGCTGGTTCGACCGTAAGATAGGAGCCCTATCCGTCCTGATCGGTCTTTATCCATCCGAAGGTTCGCCCGATGTTCGCCGTTTTGCCGATTTGTCCTTCGGCCTGCAGGGATTGTTGTAGTCAATGGCTAAACGATGTGACTATTGAATTGAGGCTCATCCATTCAGGAGGCATTCTATGTTTCCGACCAGCAAGGGCACAGTGGCGCGCCAGGCGCATGTCGAGATTCCCGAGGGCACTTATGAGGAGGAGCATGGCCGGCGCGGCTTTTTCGGCCGCAGCTCCCAGCTTTACCATCTGAACCTGCCCACCGGATGGACGCGGGTCGAGGGGCCGCTGCGCCCGCGGCTGTTCGCCGGCGCGCGCGCCGAGCCGCCCGATCTGAGCGATCCCGCCGCCGGTCCGCTCAGGATTCTGGAGAACGACGACACCGCGATACTCATTTCGCGCCGCCGCCGTCCGATGCCCTACCTGTTCCGCAACGCCGACGGCGACGAAGTCTATTTCGTCCATCGCGGCACGGGCGTCTGCGACACCGACTACGGTCCGCTCAGGTTCGAGCCCGGCGACTACCTGCATTTTCCCAAGGGCACCAGCTACCAGATCCAGCCCGAGACCGGCGACAACCTTTTTTTGATCGTGCGCAGCCTGCACGAGCTCACCTGGCCGGACCGTGGCCTGATGGGCAAGCACGCGTTCATCGATCCGATGATGATCGAGAGCCCCGAGCCGCTGGCCCATCGCGAGAACGGCCGCGAATTCGAATTGCGCGTGCTGCGCCGCGGCGAGGTAACCAGCTTCTTCTACCCCCATCATCCGTTCGACGTGGTCGGATGGCAGGGCGATCTCTCGCCGATCCGCTTCAACGTGCGCGACCTGCGCCCGGTGCTCAGCGCGCGCTACCATATGCCGCCCACCGTGCACGCGACGCTGTTCTCGGACACCTGCGCGATCTGCACTTTCGCCCCGCGCCCGCTCGAGAGCGACCCCGCCTGCGACAAGGTGCCGTTCTACCATCGCAACGTCGACTGGGACGAGTTCATCTTCTATCACGCGGGCGAGTTCTTCAGCCGCGGCGGAATCGAACCGGGCTCGATGACGCTGCATCCGCAGGGCATCGATCACGGCCCGCAGCCCAAGGCGCGCGCCAGCGCGCGCAACAAGACCGAGACCCACGAGGTCGCGGTGATGGTCGAGACCTGGAACCCGCTGCGGGTCTGCGAGGAAGCGGCTGCTATCGAGCTGCCCGATTACGTGACGAGCTGGTCGCGCGAAGCGCGTGCCATGAGGTAACGCCGGATGCGCATCGGAATCTTCTCGGTCGTCGACCACTATCCCAAGGAGCTCGGGCGCAGCCTCGCTCAATACTACGCCGAGCTGCTCGAGAGCGCCGAGCTCGCCGAGGCGCTCGGCTTCGACTCCTTCTGGATCGCCGAGCATCACTTCCACGAATACGGCGCGATTCCGTCGCCGGCGGTCTGGATGGGGGCGGCGGCTGCGCGCACGCGCAAGATCCGATTGGGCGTCGGGGTCAGCGTGCTGCCGTTCCACAATCCGATCACGGTGGCCGAGGAATATGCGATGGTCGACGTGCTGTCGGGCGGGCGCCTGGAGTTCGGCGCCGGTTCGGGCTACCTGAAGCACGAGTTCGCCGGCTACGGCGTGGCCTTCGAGGAGAAGTACGCGCGCTTCGACGAGGCGCTCGAGGTGATCGAGCGGGCCTGGTCGGGCGAGCGCTTCTCGTACCGCGGGCGCTTCAACCGGATCGACGGCGTGCAACTGCAGGTGCAGCCGCTCCAGAAGCCGCATCCGCCGATCCTGATCGCGACGCTCCGCCATGAGGCGGCGCGCGAGGTCGGCGCGCGCGGCTATCCGCTGATGACCATCCCGTACGCCCAATCGACGGGGCTCGATCAGCTCACTCGGATGACGGCCGAGTTCCGCGAGGCGTGGAAAGCGGCGGGCCACGGCGATCCGGCGAAGCCGGTGCTCGGATGCGCGGTGCATACTTATGTCGCAGGCGGCGCGGCGGAGGTCGAGACTCATGCCAGGCCCGCGGTGGATCGCTACGTGCGCACGCGGCTTTACGCGACCGCGCGGCCGTTCGAGGTCCTGCAGGAGAAGGAACTGATCGCGTGCGGCAGCGCCGAGGCGGTGACCAAGGTGCTGCGGAATTATGAGCGGGCGGGCTTCAACATGTTCTTGAACATCATGGATTTCGGCGGGATGGATCACAGGGCGGTGATGAAATCGATCGAGCGCTTCGGCCGCGACGTGCTGCCCGCGTTCAAGCAGGGCTGAGGCAGGGCTGAGCCCTGCACCCGGCTAAGGTGTGCTGAGGGCCTTCACGAACTCCACCAGTTATCAACTCTGCGAGGGCGAGGTATGGAAGCGATAAACCGCGCTAGGATTCACGCATGAACGATCCGACCACTGATCCATCGCTGACCTCGTGGGTCGAGGTGATGCCGGGCTCCGACTTTCCGATCCAGAACCTGCCCTACGGCGTCTTCCGGCCCGGCGCGGGGGCGGGGCCGCGAATCGGGGTCGCGATCGGCGACCGGGTGCTCGACCTCGCGGCGCTCCATGAGGCCGGGCTCTTCAGCGCCACCGCGATCGGCGACGTGAATCTCTTCGCGCGCGAGGTCCTGAACGAGTTCATGGCGCGCGGCGGCGAGGCGTGGGGCGAGGCGCGCCGGCGAATCAGCGAGCTGTTGCAAGCCGATAATC
>JBGPMT010000275.1:0-4507 GCA_041487135.1 Binataceae bacterium (SeqCode)
AAAGTCATCGTTACCCGAAGTCTGCGACGGATGTTGAAAGCATCAGCTTGCAGCTATCTTGCGCGATATAGGATGCCTTGGCGGGTTCTAGCTCTTCTCTCGAATTTTGACAAGATTCCTAAGGCCGCTTCCCTTCACATATGAGATGTGACGCCGTCGGAAAAGCGCCAGTTCGATAGCTTCGATCGTTATCGACAGACCAGCCGCATCGTCGATCGCTTCGCATGTGAAGCGGCGGGGCTGCGGATTTACGAGCCCGCGCATCAGCGCTATCCGTCAACCGCCCGCGGTCCAATCACGCCGGGCTCCCGGAAATCGGAACGGTTTTCTCATCCGAGTACGGCGGACATCGAGAAACCTCTAAACCGCCGCCCTCAGTCGCCACCCGCCTGGTCGCCGTCGCAAATTTGCTCGACTTCTTGATTCTTCCCGCGCTCGTTCCGATCGCGGACCCAGCCTGATCCTCAATGCGCTGGTCGCAGCGGCGTTGTATCGGAGCGCATTTTTCGGATTAGGGAAAACCGGTTCCTCACCTACGCGATCTGGATGAGCTTTCCATTCACGATGGTGGGGCCGCTGATTCGCTACAGCGAATTCGCCCCGCAATTCGCGAAGACCGAAAACCTGGCCCCGTCGCGAGCCGTGTTTTCGTCTGCCTGAGCTGGTACGCCGCGAACAAGATCGTCCTCGCGCTGCACGGCCATCCGCTGCTCCGCCTCTGACGCAGTATCGGCGCCGAGCTCCCCGCCTCACCTCCCGGCCGCTGTTCTATCGTCCGCCGCCGTTCGATAAGATTTCCGCCGTCGGGCCGCCTCGTCACTCCAGGATTCAACGATGAACCGTGTGCGCTGGGAGCTTTCCGTTTTCGCCTCTCGCTGGCGCAACCGCTTGCGCTATCTGTCAGCGGCGCCGCGTCTCTACCGGAATTGGTGGGCATGGCCGCTGCCCAAGCTTGGGATCGGCGTGATCCTGGAGTTGCGAAACGGGCTCCGCTACCTAGTGCGCCCGGGAACCAGCGACCTGGCGGTGTTGAACGAGGCGGTTCTTCGCAACCCCTACCTGAGCCCCGGATATGTGCAATTGCGGGAAGACGCGGTGGTGGTGGACGTCGGGGCGAATATCGGCGACTTCACGATTCAGGAGGTGGCACTGTGTCCGCGCGGACGGATCTACGCCGTCGAGCCGATTAGTCAGAACGCGCGCATGATCGAGGTCAATAAACTGCTCAACGGCATGTCGAACATCGAGGTCTTTCCCGTGGCGCTCGGAGCGGACGAAGGCGAAATCACGATCCATGTCGCGGGCAGTCAATCCAGCAGCTACTTTTTCAGCCATCAACAGCCGGAAGAAACCGTAAGGCTCATCACCTTGCCGCGACTGATGCAGGAATGCGGTATCGAGCGGATCGACCTGCTCAAGCTCGATTGCGAGGGCGCCGAGTGGGACATCCTGCCTGCGTGCAGCGCGCTGCTTCCCCGCATCGACCAGATCTGCATGGAGTGCCATCCGCGCGACGGCTGGACGGCCGCCAGGCTCGCCGCCTGGCTGCGCGACGCCGGCTACCAGGTGCGGCATACGGAAGGCGGCTGGAATGGCCTCTTGTGGGCGACCCGCCGCGCCACCCGCCCGCTGCCCCAGGTTCAAGCGCAAGCCTGAGCGATCGGCGGTCGAGGGCTTTCAACATCTGCCTGCTACTGCTCAGGCCACTGAAAAACCATGTGTACCAGTTCTTCTTTCCAGCCTAATCGCTGATACAGGCGGCGCTCTTCCAACTCGGAGACCAGCCGCATGTGGCCCAGCGAGTCCCATCCGGGCAGACTTCCCATCCGAAATTCGGCCGGATCGTTTTCATCGGAAATCCGGAAGCTCTTTACGATCGTCCTCCGGACGCGTCCGGCGATATCCGGAGGCGAGCTCGCATTCGCCATCCTGCTACCTTTCCCCTTCTACTGCGGTGCGCCCGCGCGCCAGAAAACCCCGACTCATTCTACACGGCTGCGCCGCGCCGAGAAATTACCTCTCTGGTCGAGCCCGGCCCGAAACTGGCATCGGAAAATCGGCCGGGCGCGCGGCGCATGCGGCGGGCCGGTGAAAGATTTCAGCCTAATTTGTTTTTCGCGGTCGGGCTAAAGAGAGTGCGCAATGACGCGTTGATCCCGCCAGGAAAATTCCGAGCCCACTACGTTTCGACAAGCATCTGGAGGCGAGCGTGAGAAAAAGACCGATCCCGGCAGCCGCGCTGGCTTTGATGTTCGCGGAGATGGCGCCGGCGCGCGCGCTCATCGCCATGATCCTGCTGATGCTGGCTGCGCCCGCCGCCGCCGACATCAACTCGACAGTCACGCCCGGCGTCGGGTCAGCCACTTCGTGTACCTTCAGCGGCAACAACCTGATCTGCAACAAGCCGCCTTCGACCGTCAGCGGCCATCTGCTCCTGTTTTGCGAGTACGACTCAAGCGCGGGGACGGTGACCGGACCAGCGGGGTTCGCTCAGGTTTCACAGTTCTCAGCCAATCAGAGCCGCGCGACCTGCTACGACAAGGTTGCGGGCTCGAGCGAGCCGTCGAGCTACACGCTCAGCGTCTCGTCCGCGCCCGGCGTCGCCGACGGCATCCTGATGGACATCGCCAACGCCGGCGCGACGCCGATCAGCGGTACGCCGGGCGGTACAGCTTACGGTGCTGGCAATAAAACCTACAATGCGCCGGCGGCGACCGGGGTGGCCGCACAAGCCCTCAACATCGTCTGCGGCCATCAGAGTTTCCCCGAGACCATCAGCATCGCGAACGCCATCCGGGTAGCGACCAGCGGCCCGCTCGTCGTGACGACCTGCTGGTCATACACCGGCACTCCGACCTTGGCCACGATCACTTCGACCGGGCCGTCCGGCTACTTCTCGATCGCCGAGCAGATCGCGATCGCGCCGCTGCAAGTGCAGACCGGGACCAATATCGCCACCCCGGCGATCCTGAATCAGCCCGCGGGCTTCAGCGCCAACGTCGCGGCGAACACGCCGCCCTATTCGCCTGCCGCGAATCCGCTGACCGGGTACGGCCTCAACGGCTGTTTCAATCCCGTCGCCTATGGAGCCGACCCGACCGGATCGGTGGATTCATCGATGGGCCTCAACGCAGCCGTCGCCCCGGCGTGCGCCGCCGGGCAGGGGACCATCTGTATCCCATCTGGGACTTATCGTATCGATAGCCAGCCGTGGCTGATTCAATGCGCCAGCGGCCTCGTGCCGAACATCGTCGGCGCGGGCATGGGATCGGTTACGCTGCTCAACAACCTCGGCAAATCGCAAGCGCGTGGCGGCGGTCCGGCAATCGAGATCGCCAGCACTACGGTTCTTGCGGATGGAGCCGTCGCGGGGTTGGTGAAGCCCGCGCTCGTCGGCACCGGGAACTCATGGAACAACACAGCCGCGGACCCATTCGTCTTCGACCTCAACTACCCACTCGCCAGCACGCAGCCGCTCAATGGCAAGTCAGCGCTGACGGTCGAAGGATGTTTCAGCACCACGACCAATGGCGCGACCGAAACCTTGGCCATCAGCGATGGCTCGGCTACCCCGCAGGCCAGTGGTTGCGGCTTCATCGGGCCGCCAACCTATGGAGCCAACCCTGGATACTTCTGCAAGGGTGCGGTCGCGCTGGTAGTCGGCGACGACGGCAAACTGTACGGCTGGATGAACACGGGTGGAACCTGGACCGGCCTGATGCATAGCTCGTCGGCAATCGGTACGAGTACCGTCTGCGCGCAGATTTCCTACGACGGATCGAACGTCCGGCTATTTCACGGCGCGCCAAATACGACCATGACGATGGACGCCAAGGTCGCCGCGAGCGGCACCGTAACCGAGCGCCAGGACGAAGACCTCGTGATGCTCACCGATTCGCGATTCTGGCATCTCGAACTGCCTGAATATGCCTGGCAGGGGCAGGTCGATACCTTCCGCATCAGCAGCGTCGCGCGATGCACGAACGATGCGGGTTGCACGGCGCCCAACGCCAAACTCACCGGCGACGGCAACACCATCTTTCTTGAGAACTGGACCAATGTGAGTAATCTGCCGCTGGTCGGACCCGAGTACACCAACGGAATCGCGAACACGCTTGGCGCACAGACGCAGAGCTGGATGGTGGCCGATGACATTACCAGTGGCAATCCCGGCAACAACCATCCCGAGATAAGCGGCTTCAGCATCGGTGGCGGTGCTGTCGGCATCGACATGAATGTCGTCGCTCCGCAGCTAAGCAACATCGCGGTCGGCTCGCCGACTATTGGGGCGGTTACTTATGGCTTCATGGCGCCGACCGGCAACTCCTACGGAATAATCGGCCACAACCTATGGGGCGATGGTGCCGTCCCGGCGGTCTTCAACAGCGGCCTGACCTATCTGTACGGGCTCAACTTCACCTGCGGCTTGACCTGCGGCGAGTTCAGCGGCCCGGAGATTTCGGGACTCAGTACGCTGCCTTCGGGCAGCGTCAAATGGGGCATCATC
>JBGPMT010000276.1:0-4443 GCA_041487135.1 Binataceae bacterium (SeqCode)
ATGGCCTCGGAGAAAGTCAAGGTTGCGATTATCGGCTCGGGCAACATCGGCACCGACCTGATGTTCAAGCTGCGCCGCAGCGCCGTGCTCGAGCTGACCTGGATGGTCGGCGTGGTGCCCGATTCCGACGGGCTCCGGCGCGCCCGCGAGCTCGGCTACCAGACCACCCACAAGGGTATCGACGACCTGAAGGACCATCTCGAGGACTTCGAGATAGCCTTCGACGCGACCACCGCCCATGCGCATTACAAGCACGCCGAGTTGCTCAAGCAGTGGGGCAAGATAGCGATCGATCTGACTCCGGCGGCGATCGGCCCCTACGTCGTGCCGGTGGTCAACCTCGATCAGTATCTCGACCATCAGAACGTCAACCTGGTGACCTGCGGCGGACAGGCGACGGTGCCGATGGTGTATGCGGTCTCGCGGGTGGTGCCGGTCAAGTATGCCGAAATCGTCTCGACCGTGGCCAGCCGCTCGGCGGGTCCCGGCACGCGCCAGAATATCGACGAGTTCACCGAAACCACGGCGCGCGGACTGGCCGAGGTCGGCGGCGCCGCGGAGGGCAAGGCGATCATTATCCTGAACCCCGCCGATCCGCCGATCATCATGCGCAACACGGTCTACGTGAGTCTCGACAAGGACGCCGACCGCGAGGCGATCAAGGGATCGATCGAGGAGATGGTGGCCGAGGTGCAGCGCTACGTGCCCGGCTATCACCTGAAGTCGCCGCCCATCTTCGACGAGGATCGCGTGATGATTATGCTGGAGGTCGAGGGGGCGGGTGATTACCTGCCCAAGTATTCGGGCAACCTGGACATCATGACCTCGGCCGCGGTGCGCGTCGCCGAGGGTTTCGCAAGCCATCTCAAGGCGCGCAAGGGCCGCCCTGAGCGGCGGGAGGAGAGCCGGGCATGAGTGCCAAGAAAATCTGGATTACCGATACCACGCTGCGCGACGGCGACCATGCGATGTCGCACAAGTACGAGGTCGCGCAGGTGCGCCGCATCGCCCAGGCGCTCGACGAGGCGGGCGTGCCGGTTATCGAGGTCTCGCACGGCGACGGCCTGGGCGGCTCGTCGATGCAGTACGGCTTCTCGCTCGAAGACGAGGAGAAGTATCTGCGCGCTGCCGCCGAGGTGATCAAGCGGGGCCGGATGGCGTTCCTGCTGCTGCCGGGAATCGGCACGCGCCGGGACCTAGAGCGGGCCGCGAAAATCGGCGCCAAGATCGCCCGCATCGCCACCCATTGCACCGAGGCCGACATCTCCGAGCAGCACATCAAGATGGCCAAGGACCTGGGCCTCGACGTGCATACCTTCCTGATGATGTCGCACATGACGCCGCCCGAACAGCTCGCCGGGCAGGCCAAGCTGATGGAGAGCTACGGCGCCGACTGCATCTATGTGGTCGACTCCGCCGGCGCCCAGCTCGTCGACCAGGCGCGCCAGCGGGTGCGCGCGCTGCGCCATGCGCTCGATCCCAAGACTGAGGTCGGCTTCCATGCGCATAACAACCTCGGACTTGCGGTCGGCAACAGCCTGGTCGCGATCGAGGAGGGCGCGATCCGAATCGATGGCAGCACCTGCGGACTCGGCGCCGGAGCGGGCAACACCCAGACCGAGGCGCTGGTGGCGGTGCTCGATCGGATGGGTTACGAGACCGGGATCGATCTCTTCAAGATCATGGACGTCGCCGAGGAGGTGGTCTACCCGGTGATGCGCCAGCGGCACGTGCCGCGCATCGATCGCGGCAGCCTGACGATCGGCTACGCCGGCGTCTACTCGACCTTCCTGCTGTTCGCGCAGCGGGCGGCCGAGAAGTTCGGCGTCGAGGAGCGCGACATCCTGATCGAGCTCGGCAAACGCAAGATGGTCGGCGGCCAGGAAGACATGATTATCGACGTCGCCGTCGAGCTCGCGAACAAGGCCAAGAGCAAGCCGGGCCGCGCTGAAGTCCGCGCTTAGGCGGTGCCGGCAATTTCGTTGTCCTTCGGCTGCGGGGCCAGGGCCCTGCCATAGGAGCATCCATGTCAATCTGGACCGGCCTGATGGGCCACGAGGTCAGGCAGACCTTCTATGACGCCGGCGGCGTGCGCACGCGCGCGATCGAGGCCGGCTCCGGTCCGGCGCTGATCTTCCTGCACGGCACGGGCGGCCATGCCGAGGCCTATTCGCGCAATATCGTCGAGCACGCCCGGCACTTCCACGTCTATGCGGTGGACATGGTTGGGCATGGCTACTCGGCGACGCCCGATATCGAGTACAACTACGACGATTACGTGAAATGGCTGCGCGATCTGCTGGACGCGATCGGCGCCCGCACGGCCATTATCTCGGGTGAATCGCTGGGTGCGATGGTCGCGCAACTGTTCGCGATTCGCCATCCCGAGCGCGCCGAAAAAGTGGTGCTCAACACCGGCATCATGTGGCCGCCCGACGCCGCCGGGCGCAAGGAGATAAACGACCTGCTCGAGCGCAGCCGCGCCGCCGCCGGAACGCTCACCCGCGAAGCGGTGCGCAAGCGCCTGGAATGGCTGATGTTCGAGCCGGCCAAGAGCGTGACCGAGGAGCTGGTCGACGTGCGCTACCAGATCTACACGCAGCCGGGACGCGCGCCCGTAATCCGCAAGATCGCCGAGGCCAGCATCGGCGGCGTGCTCGCGCTCGAGGCGGGCCGCGGCCTGTGCGATCCCGAGTACCTGCGGCGTTGCCGATGCCCCGCGCTGTTGGTCTGGACGCGGCATAATCCGGGGCAATCGATCCCGGTCGCCGAGGCCGGTATGCAGCACATCCCGAACGGCCGCATGGTGATAATGGAGAACAGCGCGCATTGGCCGCAATGGGAAGAGCCTGAGCTGTTCAACAAGCTGCATCTAGAGTTCCTGCGCGGCAACGGCTGACGGACCGGTTCAGGGGAGCTGCCATGGCATCCAGAATGAGCTCATCGCAAATCAACGCGATCGCAAAGCGCCTGCTCGAGGCCGAGGAAAAACGCGCGCCGATTGCGCCGCTCACCGCTGAGTTTCCCGAGCTGGCGGTCGAGGACGCCTACGCCATCCAGCTCGCGGTGCTCGAGGTCAAGAAATCGCGCGGCGAGGTGGTGACCGGCCGCAAGGCGGGGCTCACGAGCCAGGCGATCCAGAAACTGTTCGGCGTCAATGAGCCGGACTTCGGCCATCTGCTGGCGAGCATGATGGTCGAGAGCGGCGCCGCCATTCCGTCCTCGGCGGTGATACAGGCGAAGGCGGAACCGGAGATCGCGTTCGTCCTGGCGCAAGACCTGCGCGGACCGGGGGTGACCGCGCTCGACGTCGTCGGCGCGACGAAATATATCGTGCCGGTGCTGGAGATAATCGACAGCCGCATCGCCGATTGGAAGATCAAGCTCGCCGATACGATCGCCGACAATGCCTCGTGCGGCAAGGTGGTGATCGGCGGCCCGGCGCGGCCCGTCGACCGGGTCGATCTGAGATTGGTCGGAGTGGTGTTCGAGAAAAACGGCGAGGTGGTCGCGACCGGCGCCGGCGCCGCCGCGCTCGGTAATCCCGCAATCGCGGTGGCATGGCTCGCGAACAAGCTGGCGTCCTTCGATCAATACCTGCGCAAGGGCGAGCTGATCCTGCCCGGCTCGCTGACCTCGGCGTTTGACGCCAAACCGGGCGACCATATCCGGGCCACCTTCGATCGGCTGGGCGTGGTCGGCGTCCGCTTCGTCTAGAAACTTTCAGGCTCATCGGGCGGTATCGTCCCCCCCAGGAGGGTGGCAGCTTCGCTCCTGACGGGGATCCGGGTGATTGACATCGCGGCGATAAAGGATAAAACGATAGGAAAGAGATAAATTCAGACCGGCATAGCATAAGAAAGGGGAGGCAGGCGCGATGAGCGAGGTCACCGTCACCATCCATAACCACCACGAGCGGCTGCTGAGGGGCTTGCGCGAGCAGAGCGCGATGTTTAACGCGGACCCGTCGGAACACAGTGGCGACAGCCTGATGGCTCTGCTGCGCGACGACCTGATGCGCCACGCCGCGGGCGAGGAGCGCGAGCTCTACCCGCTGATCGACCGGATAATCAAGGCGGCGGGCGGCCGCGCGACCGCGACCATGTCGGTCGACCACGAGTTCATCGGCGAGTACGTCGACTGGATAGAGGCGGCGCTGCACTCGCTGCGGGGGGCGAATGGAAGCCACCGCGACCTTCTGCTAAGTCAGCTCCACCGCTACCTGGTGCAGCTCGAAGCGGTTCTCAACCTCCATCTGGAAAAAGAGGAGCGCCTGTTTCTGCCAATGATCGAGCGGCATGTTTCGCTCGCGAATCAACGGCGAATGCTGGCGGCGATGCACGGCAGCCCGGGCGCGGCGAACCATAATCCGTCCGGCGATTACAAGCTCGCCCATGGCAAGCCCGCGCGGAAAGGCACTCCGCGGGCAAGAGCGGTGCGCAA
>JBGPMT010000277.1:0-4437 GCA_041487135.1 Binataceae bacterium (SeqCode)
CGGGAAGATGGCCGTCGCGCACGCCACGAGCGTCGCGGGCTTTCGACAAGCCATCGCCGCCGGCGTGGACGGGGTCGTACATGTTTTCGTGGACAGGCCACCTTCCGATGAGGTCCTCGCCGCCATCCAGGAGTCGGGCGTATTCGTGATACCGACGCTGAGCACGATGGGTTCGCTGACTGGCGAGCTCTCGGGCGAGGTCCTCGCCCACGACGACCGCGCACGAGGACTGGTGCCTGCGGACTGGCACCGCAACCTGTGCTGCTGTTGGCAACTCGGCTCCTCCGGCAAGCTGAAGCACGCCCTCGCCGCGACTATTAAGCTGCACCAAGCGGGAGTGCCCATCCTGGCTGGGACCGACGCAGCAGGCATCGGCGTCCTCGGAACCGCGCACGGAATCAGCTTGCACGGCGAACTAAGACTTCTGGTTCAAGCCGGACTCACGCCGCTTGAAGCCCTCCGATCTGCCACGTCGGTTCCGGCACGCCACTTCGGGCTCACCGATAGAGGCCGCCTCGCGCCGGGCTTGCAGGCCGACCTTCTGCTCGTCGAAGGCGATCCGACCACGAACATCGCCGACACCCTCTCGATCAGCAGTATCTGGAGAAGAGGTGAACGCCTCGACCGCGACGCGAAACGCCGCAGCCTGGTCCCTGAAAGGAGCGGAGAGTAACTGTAACCGCTATGAGCTTGCCGCGCTGGTTGTAAACTGGGCGATCAATTCATCGGTCGTGCACACCATTGCGAAGCATGCGCGTAGGGTTAGAAACTCAGCCTCCTGAACGATGCCGGGACCAAAACCGTCCTGGGTGATCTCGCCGCCTGCCGCCTTGCCATCTGAAACGAAGACGACCTTGTAGTCGAGCATCATCGCGTCGCGTGCCGTAGTGCTGCAGCGCCTCGTGCTTGAGATTGCGCCAGCCGCCCGGCCGCTCCGCTTTCGAGCAACCGCTGCCACGTCGAGCATAGGACAGAGCAGAGGATGATACTTAGTCGGGGAGTCCCATTTTCCCCACAGCGACCAGAGTCTCGCGCCGCGTGGAGTCACGAGGGGTTCGGGCGCCAAGGAAATGTTGACGGACGAGCGGCCCTTGAGGCCGGAGGGTAATCACAGGCCGGAATTCGGCAAGCGGTAAACCAGCGGTCCATCTACTTGTAACTAGCAGTTTGCCCGGCAGCGCCTCCAGCGCCACACCAAATTCGCCCGAAGGGCGGGCGATTCAACGCAAGACTTTGATGAAGGCTAGAGACGAGGACTCGCTGGCGGAGAGGACAGTCACTCGAACTCTCGCTCCCGGCAACAAAGACGTATTTGGCATATTAAAGCCATAAAGAGCACTAACTGAGCGCTAAGAGCAATAACGCCAAGTGCTGCGGAGAGACACAAGTCTCAGCCGAAATAATCCAGTTCGGCAATCTCGGTGTACAGCTTCAGTAGCGATGTAAGTAACGCAGCGCGCAAACGGTCCGGGATCTCCTTCGCGGTGCAGTCCGATTATGACACAGTATGAGGCGGACATCGGATTCACTAACGTGATTTCGGCACTTAGAACGGGAATGACGAAACGATTGAGGCCTGAAAGACATGCACGAGCGTACACAGGGCGCTCAGTCCAGCCGTCCTCATTGGACCGAATAACGTAGGAAATCCGGCGGCTGTTTGCCGGCATGCTGGGGAAGATCGCGGCGTTGCCTCAACCGGCGGCATTAACGGCATCTGTTGCGGTCGGAAAATCGCTATAGGGCAAGCAGAGCGGCGACTGGTGTGTCAAGAATCCCTCATAAGAGCAGCGCAGCCCGTTGCAAGCGCACTCGCGGTTGAAACCCGGGGAACGATCGTCTATGAGGGAGAAATCATCCGGCTCGAAATTTCAGCGGGGGTAACAGGTCGATGGACTTCGGACTTATCCTGATTATTCGAAATCCAGTTAGGTGGCATCGTCCCGACAACGAAGTTTACCAAAGTTATATTGATAATGCGGTTCGCGGTGAAGAGCTCGGCTATAGTCATATCTGGACGAGCGAGCATCACTTCATGGAAGACGGATGGTCGCCGTCGCAATTCCCGATCCTCGCGACGATCGCCGCGCGCACCGAGCGTATCCGAATCGGCACTCTGATCTATCTTCTCGCGCTGCACAATCCGATTCAGGCCGCCGAGGACGCTGCGACCGTCGATATTTTATCCAACGGCCGCCTGGATTTCGCCGTGGGCCCCGGCGGAAGCCCCGATGAATGCCGGACGTTCGGCATCCCCTATAACGGACGCCGCGCCCGCATGCACGAAGGTCTCGCACTCATCAGGCGATGCTTCGAAGAGGACGCCTTCGATCATCACGGAAAATATTACCGCTTCGAAAATGTCCGTATGACCACACGCCCTGTGCAGAAGCCGTTTCCTTTGTGGGTCGCGGCGTTCGGTCCAAAGGCGCTCACCGAAGCGGGCGCCGGCGGCTATCATCTCGCCGCAACGCCTCCCGCCGAGATGCAGAGGATCTATGATGACGCTCTTCGCCTGGCGGGGCACAACCCCAGGAATTTCAGGCGATCGATGCATCAGATCGTACATATTGCTGAGACCACCGAGAAGGCGTGGGACCAAGCGGAACCGCACATCCATTATTATATGGAGCGGCACTACAAGATGATCGAATCCGACGCTCTTCTCAGGCGAACCACTGCCATCGACGAGTCGGGAACCCCGAACATGACGATTCCGCCGATCGGAGAGTTGCGAAAGACTGGCCGCGGTCCGTACGGTCCCGCCTTCGTGGGTTCGCCGGAGGCGGTGATCAAACAGCTCGAGCAATTATTCAGGACGCATCCGATGGATGAAATGTCACCTTCGCTCGGTCTGCCGGGGATGGATCCGAGGATAGCTCGGAATTCGATGGAGCTGTTTGCACGTGAGGTGATGCCTCACTTCAAGAATTTTAACGTCCGCCAGTGAGCCGCTCCGCCTGACCTAGGCAGCTTGACCGCGGCTTCGAGCGATTGTCCGCGCTGCGCTCAAGCAGTTTCGTAAGCCGGGTCGTCGCGGACAGCGGCCTGGTTGTGTAGTGATTCCGCACCTCTGGCCGCAGCATGTGATCAATCTTGCGTTAGGCATCGCAGACGATTCGCGTGCCGCCGCCGAACTGCGCCCGCGCAAATCCCGGGCAGGTCGGCTGCGTCAGGCGGCTCGTTGATGGACAGCACAGCATCTGGCCTCACTACTGAAGGCGGTGATAGGTTCCGCCTACTTCCCCGAGCAGGAGCTCGCCGATGAAAGTGTTGTTCGAGAAAAAGGGACCTGTCGCTTACGTGACCATCAACCGGCCCGAGCGGCTGAATGCCTGTGACTTCGAGACCTATGGGCGTCTGGCTGAGATCTGGCGCGAGTTTCGCGACGATTCGAGCCTGCGCGTCGCGATCATGACCGGCGCGGGGGAGCGTGCCTTCTGCGCCGGCAGCGATATCAAGTCCAATTACGTCGAACGCGCGGGAGAGGAGGTGCCGGATTCACCGCTGCCGGTGATGTACGACTTGTACAAACCGATCATCGCCGCGATCAACGGTCATGCGAATGGTGGCGGCCTGGAGCAGGCGCTCGCCTGTGACATCAGAGTCGCCGCCGAGCACGCGCAGTTCGGCCTGGGCGAAGTGCGGCTGGGATGGCTGCCCGGAGGCGGAGGCACACAGCGATTGCCCCGTCTGGTTCCGCTTGGTCGGGCGCTGGAGATGCTTTACACCGGCAACCGGATCGACGCTCACGAGGCGCTGCGCTTAGGCCTGGTCGATCACGTCGTGCCGATGAATCTCCTGATGAGCAAGTGCGAAGAGATCGCGGTCGAGATCTGCAGGAGCGCGCCGCTTGCGGTCTCAGAGATCAAGCGGGCGGCGCTGCGCGGCCTGGACCTCCCGCTCGCTGACGGCATGAAACTGGAGCGCGAACTGTATAAGCGGCTGCAAGGTACCGAGGACGCGCACGAAGGCGCGCGAGCATTCGCGCAAAAACGCCCGCCGCAGTGGAAGGGCAGGTAACGACAGCGGCACCGATGAATTCGCGGTCCGAACCGACCGGGGTGCCTATCTCGCGGCGTCTCGCTCGCGCCAAAGGCATCCTTTCTTATAGGAACGGTTGAGCGCGCGCGAGCACACAGACGTGGCGAAACGGATCAGGTTCGACGAGGAGAGCACGTGAAGAGTCGTTCGTATGCTACCGCGAGGTCAGCGCAGCGCGAGGAACTGCTCGCTGCAGTTGCGGCAATCCTTCCACTACTCAAGGCGAATGCCGACCGCGCTGAACGCGACCGCCGCCTGCCGGATGAAAACATACGTCGGCAAGGATGTGTTCGTCCCCTCGCATCGGATGATGCGGATGTCGGCGGTGCTGCGGGACGACCCGCCGTCGCGGCATACGGACGAGACCATCTACCGCCTGAGCGTGCCGGCGAC
>JBGPMT010000278.1:0-4435 GCA_041487135.1 Binataceae bacterium (SeqCode)
AAAGGCATTTCCTTTGCGAGAGGCTCTACCGTCTGCCCCTGTTTGACCGTCACTAAATGGATGAGTAATGGCTTCAGCGCTGCAGCTTCCGCCGCCGTGAGCGGGTGGAAACTCTCGAGGGTGCGCAAGTTGCCGGGCCCAAGCTCCGATAACAATCTGATTGGCGTCAGGAACCGAAAACGGTAGATGGTGGTCGGGGCAGCGCGGATCGCCGCCAGCCGTAATTCCATCCTCCCGCGATTGGTGTCGATATCTATCGAGCCCGTTGCCGCTTCCAGGCCGTTGACGGGCGTCGCCGTCACATTAGGTAGTCCCGGCCTGACAGCGGCGCCGACGTACTGCACCATTGTCACCGACCGAAGCTTTTCCGCAGCCGGTTCAGCATCAAAAACTATCGTGGCGTCACCGGGACCTATGGCATAGACCGCGCTCGGCGTATTGAACAGCTGATATTCGGGTGGAGCTTCAAAAGTTATGCGCAAGGCCGGATGCGAGAATACACGCCCGCGAATGAATCCTTGCGCGCCCGACTCGCGGTATGCCATTCCATCGACAGCGTCGAGATAGCTCTCACGACCGACAGTCGGGTTGGTCACGATCGTGAGCGTTGCCGCGGTTATCGCGCTGTCGATACGCGCTGCGGTGTTCGGATGAGTTGCGAGAAAGTCGAAGCGCTCCGCGCGCGATGCCCCACCGAGCATAGCTGCTTCGAGATCGGCATGCGCCTGGAGCTGGGTCAAAAAGTCTAACATTGCATGCGGATCATATCCGGCGCGCGCCATGTAGCGTGCTCCGAGCTGGTCGGCTTCGTACTCCTGCTCTCGTGAGAAACTGGCCAGGTAGGACAGTGCGATGAGTTGCGTCCCTTGCATCAAGACCGGCGGAACTTTCACGGTAGCAGCGAGAACCGCCAATCCGATGGATGCGAGTGTCTGTCGGCTCTGCTGCTGGGCATGATGGCGAGCCGTAATATGGCCGAGTTCGTGTCCAAGCACGCCAGCTACTTCCGCTTCGTTGTTGGCCAGTGCCAGCAGTCCGCGGGTTACGTAAACGTACCCACCCGGCGTTGAGATGGCGTTGACGATTGGCGAATCGAGGATCGTGAATGTGTAGCTCGTATCAGCGCGCTCGGTCTTGCCTGCGAGCGACTGCCCGACGCGGGTAATGTAGGACTGGAGCGTCCGATCAGCGTAGATACCGCCGAACGCCTGAATCACCTGCGGGTACTGCTCTCGGCCGATGCGCGCCTCTTCAGTGGCGGTCATGACGCCGGTCAAGACAGGGCGCCCTGTCGCAGGGCTAATCGCGCACGCGCCGAGAGCAAGTGCTATGGCGGCGGCGAAAGCACCAACCATCACCAGCAGATAGAAATTGCTCTTTACAGCGTGCACTTCAGTCCTGCCCGCCAAGCAAATGCTGGCGGCGAGCGAAAGCCGGTGCCGCGAGTGCACCGGCTGCCAGGGCGACGGCTTCACCGGGAAAGAGCAGGCCAAGGAAAGCGGACGATTCCAGTGTCACGACGCTTAATTGGATACATGGGCTTTGCCCCAGACTCGCGCCAGCTGCTGGCGCGATAGCCCGATGGCGCGTATGCACAGAAGGCGGTTTATCCCGCGCAGTGCGTAACGCCGGTGGGTGAGGCGGCGCAAATCGATCCCGCGCTGCTGGCGCGCCGGGGCTATCTGGGAACCTGCTACGGAGCCCTGAATCCGGCACGGTTTCTAGCCGATCAATCGGGCGAACCGACGAAGCGTACTCGATCGTGAGATATCAGGCCGCTCTTATTGCACCCATTCCGGTGATCAGCCACTCGATAGGCTCGTAGCCAAGAACCTCGATCGCTCTGCCTTCGCAGGCGCCCGCTACCGCAAGCCAGGTTCGGACTTCGTGCCCCCCGTAGCCACCGTCGCGATCGATACTTGCCTCGTCAAGACTGCGTGCCAGGGCCTCGGCCTCTCCATGAGCCAGCCGGTCCAGGATCATGCGATCCCACTGCGGACGCACCGAGCCGGAAAACTTGCCCTCGCGCACGGCGGAAACCAATCGCTCTTCGCGGCTCGCCTCGTCGTCGGCGACAGTTGCGCGCCCATGAATCAGCTTGTGCACCATGGCCGCCTCGGCGGGATCCTGCGACTGGACATTGCCCGACGGCGGCGAATGCGAGATACCGCCCGAACCAACCAGCGCGACGCGCAAAGAGGTGGGAAAGCTCGCCACCGCCGCACCCAAAGCTTTGCCGAACCTGTAGCATCGGTGTGGAGTGGGCATGGGCGGGGCGGCAGTGTTGATAAGCACCGGTACGACCGGAATGGACAAAGGCCAATCGAGCAACTGGAGCGGCTGGGTAACCCCGTGATCGACCTGCAGATCGTAAGAGCAGGCCACGTCGAACTCGCTGGCGAGGAGACTGCGATGCAGATATCGCCCAAGTTCCGGCATACCGTTGAGCACGCCCTTTACGGTGTTCCAGTCGCCCCAGGTTTCCACCCGTCCGGTAGCGATCACGAACGGCGGCATCAGATCGTAAAACAGGGTGCGAAAGTGATCCTGGCCAATCACGATCAGGACGTCCGGCCTGGCACCCCGGATATGATCCCCGAGGCGCTTGGCGATGCCGCGATAGCGCGCGATCGCCTCGGCCGCTTCAGCCGGCGGCGGAAAATTGATTATCGGACTGTGCGATAAGGCCCCGGCAGCTACGATGCTCGCCATAGGTGCTCCTGGAAGGTTCCGCTCTCCGTCCTAATTCCCGGAAAGAAAGTCGATTTCCAGGCGATTGAAGGTTTCCGCATCTTCAAACTGCGGCCAATGGCCGCAACCTTTCATCACTTCCAGCCGAGCGTTTGGTATGAGGGTCGCGAAGCGTTCTCCAACTGAAACCGGTGCTGTCGGATCGTGATCGGTCCAGACCACCAGGGTAGGCGCCGAAATCTTCCTCAGTTCGTCTTCCTTGAACAGGTTGCGCTGCCTGATCTCCATCTTCTGGAGACACAGGATGTTCTCCATCGTTCGCATGAAACCGGGCTGAGTATAAATCCGGTAGCGCATCTCGACCAGGTCATCGGAAACGTGCCGCGGATCGTGCATCAGGAACTCAAGCCGTTTGCGCACTGACTCGCGGCTCGCGTTGCGCACCGCGTTCATGCTGAGCGTGTAGATGCGCTCCATCACTTCAGGATTGGCGGTCAGGCCACCCGCGGTGTTCAACACCAGCCGATCGACGCGCGAGGGATGGTTTATGGCAAAACTTGCGGCGACCCATCCTCCCAAAGACTCGCCGGAAATATGTGCGCGCTCGATCCGCAGCGCGTCGCACACGTCGAGCAGATGGCGCACGTAATCCTTTATCTCGTACGGATGGTCCGGCTTCTCGGTGTAGCCGTGCCCGATCATGTCGAAAGCGAAGACGCGGAATTTGGCGGAATGGGGCAGGATGTTTTTCATGAACGCTTCGAGATGGCCGCTCGTCCCATGCAGAAAGATCAGCGGCGTCCCCGAATTCCCGGCGCTCAGTACGCGCGTGCGCACCCCGCCGGCGTTGACGTACCCGAGTGAGAATTCACCGGCGGAAACTTCTGGCCAAAGCGACATCTATACGCTCCTCTTCGAAACTTACTTTGGAAGATCGCAGCTATAAAGAAAGGTCCATCACCAATCCGAAACCTTCTAGTGCCGGTCATCCGTCATCACGCTGCACAAGTCAGCGACGGCGTCGAGGCACCAGTCGTGCCAGGCGAAACCAGTTGGCCGCTCAGCTTTAGAGTATCGCGGTCATCTGCTCCTGTACTCCAAGTAGCGCCTTACCGTACACCTCCTGCGAAATTTCCGAATTCAGCAGCCCGTGCCGGCTCGCCATCTCGAAGTCGCGCCAGACGCGCTGAATAGCGTTGCTCTGCGCGAACGATCCTGCGCCCTGGAGGTTGAGCAGCAGACCGATAGCTTCGCGGCAGCATCTGATCGCATGACCGAAATTCATGCGCGCCTGACATCGCTGCAAATAGTCGAGTGCCTCCCCGCGGCGCGCGGCTTCATCGATTCGATCCGCCCAGTGCCGCACATGCAGAAAAGCACTTTCCATCAACAGCGCGGCCTGCGCAATCAGAAACTGCGTAGATGGAGCCCGGCGGCTATCACTGTAGAAGGTGTAGGAGATACTTTTGCCCCTACCGAGCCGCTCCAGCGTAAGATCCAACGCCGCCTGCGCCATCCCCAGCACCGGCGGAATAACCAGCAGGATCAGTGTCGCCGGCACGCTCAGGCGGTAGATGGTCTCGTCCGTATGCCGCGACGGCGGGTCGTCCCGCAGCACCGCCGACATCCGCATCATCCGATGCGAGGGGACGAACACATCCTTGCCGACGAGAGTGTCGCTGCCGGTCGCCCGCATCCCGGACACGTGCCAGGTATCTTTGATCGCAAGCTCGCTTATCGGCAC
>JBGPMT010000279.1:0-4428 GCA_041487135.1 Binataceae bacterium (SeqCode)
CTGTCCCGAATAGCGAATCAGCAGCTCCGCCCGGTGCAGCAGGTTCTGCAGGTCGGTGCTGATGAACGAGGGGCGCAAATCAGCGAGCTGATAACGGGCCAGGAAGTACCAGCCCTGGCGGTTGTCGGCCGCGGCGTTGCCGGGCATCTGGCGATGAGTCGCCAGGTACTCGCCGCGCATCCCGAGGTTGCCGCGCAGGTAGTTGAAGTCCACGCCCCAGGACGTGAGCCACTGATCGGTCGGCACACCGGCAAACCCCCACTTGCTGTCGTAGGTCGACGCCCCGACCTCCAGCCGCCCCAGCTCCGAATCGAGCGGGAACGGGTAGAAACGCACGCGCGTGCCGAAGGCCTTGCTGTGCTTGTTCACGTCGATATTGTTCGCGCCGAACATCTGGCCGACCACCGGCGTCGGCAGGTCCGGGTCATAGCCCGGACCGTTGCTCAGCCATAGAGCGTAGTCGGCGTCCTGGCCAAGGTCGCCCCACTGGAATGCGCCCCGGAGTTGCGCTCCAAGGTCGGTGAATGGAAGCAAGCCTCCGTCGTCACCCTCGCGAAACGGCAGTGGCAGCGTGACGAATGGATTCACCCAGAAGGGATGAACGTCCTCGATGAAGTCGCCGAACGGCAGGAAGAACTTGCCCAGTACCAGTTCCGCGTAGTCGTTCAGGAAGACGTGCGCCATCGCGCTCTCGAGTTTAAGCTCGCTCTCCGCGTCGCTCGGCAGTTCCGCCTCGATCTCACTTTCGAACAGCAGCCAGTCGTTCAGTCGATACAGCAGGATCGGCTCGAATTGGGCCCCGAAGGTATTTTTCGCGGTCGAGCGATCCCACACGTAGTTGCCTGCGCCGGAGCCGGTGATCACTGTCTGATGGCTGCCCAGGTAGCGGCTCATCGCGCTGCCGAAGGCCGACTCGGAGGGGCTCGACGCGACCTTGGTCTGCAGTTGCTTGATCTCCTGGGTGGTTTCCGCCTGGAGCTTTTGATGACCGATCTGGAGCGCGCTGTTGGTGCTTTTCAACTCGTCGTTCTGCTTCTGGATCTCCTCGACCTGATGTTCGAGCAGCTGCATGTGCTTGAGGTCGCGCTCACGGTCGGCCCTGAGCTCGTCGATCTCGTGCTTGATCTGGCTTAGCGCCGCGGGTTCGTCCCGGCTGGAGCCCGCTCCAAAAGCGGCCGGGGGTGAGATTCCTGCCAGAACGGCCGTGACAAACAGCAGAGCGATCGCATTCGTATCCCCGCGCATCTTTCTTCCTCCCCACCACCACCCGCGCCCCTGCTTTGGCAGGCAGACGCACCGGGCCGGATTTTTTCAACGGCGCGATCCAAGGGTTTCTTTGTGTTAACCAGCTTAATCGATTGTCGGCAGCCACCTCAATACCTTGCCAGCTACTTTGCTTGACTCTTCATTTCTCCAGATGTTAGTGCTCAAAAGAGGACCGCGAGCCCGATTGATTGATCGATCGGGGATGGTCGATCATGACCGGGAAATTTGTTTCAGCCGCTGGAGGATTCTGAATGGGCGCGAATGGTTTCCGGGATCTGGTCAGGGATGACCGCAAGCGCGGACTGTTCCGGGTTCATCGCTCGGCCTTCGTAGCGCCCGAGATCCTGGAGGCGGAACGCGAGCGGGTGTTCGATCGCTCGTGGCTCTATGCGGCGCACGAATCAGAGATCTCGCGCCCGGGCGATTTCGTCACGCGCGACGTCGGCGGGCGGCCGCTGCTCATTTGCCACGGCAGCGACGGCGCGGTGCGCGTATTCGTCAACACCTGCACCCATCGCGGCGCGCAAATCTGCCGCGAGAACCAGGGCAATGCCAAGACCTTTCAGTGCTTCTATCACGCCTGGACGTTCAACAATCAGGGCGAGCTGGTGGGGGTGCCCGACGCTGCCGGCTACGGCGGGGCGTTTCGAAAAGAAGAACTGGGACTCAAATCGCCGGCCCGCGTGGAGGACTATCGCGGCCTGATTTTCGTCAGCTTCGATGCTGAAATCGAGGACCTGGTCACCTACCTGGCGGGAGCCAGGGAACTGCTCGACGCGGTCCTCGACCAGGGCGGCGAGGACGGGATGGAGATCGTCGCCGGCACGCATCAGTACTCGATACGCGCCAACTGGAAGCTCTTGTGCGAGAACAGTATCGACGGCTACCACGTCCGCAGCACCCATAAGACCTTTATCGACTACCTGACCATGGTCGGCGTCCCCACGCAGGGGGGCGTCAAGTTTCCGGGCGGCGCGCGCAGCCTGGGCAACGGCCATGGCGCGATGGAATACAAGGCGCCGTGGGGCAAGCCCGTCGCCTCGTGGGAGCCGCGCTGGGGCGAAGCGGCGCGGATCGAGCTGGACGCGATCCGCAAGGAGCTGATTGCGCGCCATGGCGAGGCGCACGGGCTCCGGATCGCCGACTACCAGCGCAACACGCTCATCTATCCCAACCTGATCGTCAACGACATCATGTCGCTCACGCTGCGCACCTTCTATCCGATCGCGCCCGGCTACATGGAAGTTTCGGCCTGGTGCCTGGCGCGCAAGAACGAGCCGGCGCGATGGCGCTCGATCCGGCTCGACGCCTTCCTGACCTTTCTCGGACCGGGCGGGCTTTCGACCCCCGACGACGTCGAGGTGCTCGAATCATGCCAGCGCGGCTTCCGCGCGTTTCGCGAGGTCGAATGGTCCGACATGTCCCGCGGGCTCACGCGTGATCCGATGATGGAGGACGAAGAGCAGATGCGCGGGCTGTGGCGCAAATGGCAGGAGCAGATGCGCGGCGGCAGTCCGAGCCGGCGCCGCGCCGTCGCCTAGCCGCGCCCCGGCCCGGGCGTGGTAATCTCCTCCCGGGATGATTCCTCCAGTCGCGTTGACGATCGCGGGCAGCGATCCGGGCGGAGGTGCAGGCCTGCAGGCCGATCTCAGGACCTTCGCCGCGCTCGGCGTCTACGGCTACTCCGTGCTAACCGCGATCACCGCGCAGAACAGCACGCGAATCGACCGTATCGAGGCGGTCGCGCCCGCCATGGTCGCCGCTCAGATCGAAACGCTCGTGGCCGAGCGCAAGCCGGACGCAATCAAGACCGGCGCGCTGATCGATGCGGGTATCGTGAACGCGGTAGCCGAGGCGATCGCGCGGCTCGGATTGCCCGCGCCGGTCGTCGACCCGGTGCTGTTCGCGAGCAGCGGCGCGCGATTGCTCAGCCCCGAGGGCGAGGCTGCGATGCGCGCGTCGCTGATGCCGCTGGCCGCGGTCGTGACGCCGAATATTCCCGAGGCCGAGACACTCGCCGGAATCGCGATCCGCAGTGAAGCCGCGCGGCGCGACGCGGCGGTGGCGATTCATCGGATGGGTCCGCGCGCGGTAGTAATCAAAGGCGGCCATCCGTTCACCGGCGCCGCCCCCGGGTCAAAGGCCAACGACCTGTTCTACGACGGCCGGCGTTTCATCGTGCTCGAGGACGATCGCGTCCCGGAGGCGAGCATGCACGGCAGTGGATGCGTTTTCTCGGCGGCGATCGCCGCCTATCTGGCGCGTGGCGAGCCGCTCGAGGCGGCGGTCCGCGCCGCCAAGGCCGTAATCGGGCGTGCGCTGCGAAATCGGATACGGCTCGGGAAGGGACGCGACGTTCCGTATCGCATCCCGCCGGATTGAGTTTCAGCGCGCGCCCAGAAACTCGGCGCACGCCGCTTTCAGGTTGTGGCTGGTCTCCTTGCCGCCGCCGAGCTTGACCAGGGCGTAGCGCTCGTCGGAATCAAGCCGCGTCCAGGCGCCGCGATCGAGCGCGACGCCGAGCGCGCTCAGGTTCTGCACCAGCACGGCGGGCGGCTCGGGGGGTGGGTCGGCGGCGATGCGCTCGGCCTCCGGGATACTCTTGGGCTCTTCCCCGCTGCGGCTCTGGACGGCCTCGCGGATGAACAATTTCAGCGCTTCGGCCTCTTCGTCGGAGTCGGCCGGGAGATGACAGACCGCGAGCCGCTCGCCGCGCCCGAGCGCCTGCCATTGCTTGAGCCCGATCTTGACGCCGAGGCGGTCGAGCTTTCGCCGCACCGCCATCGGAACGCAATAGAGGCTGCTGTAGATTTCGTCTTCGAACCTGAACCGGCGCATCATGGCGATTCTCCCGGGGCCTGTCCGCAAATGTCAGCCAAACGCCGACCGATTATAGCATTTCCGGCCGCCCGCACGGCCCCTTGACGGAAATGGCACTATGGGCGAGCCTTGTCGAGGAGTCTGATCGCCGAAGGGCGGTCTTTGCCGCAGATGGCCTCTGATCCCGACTGGGACCGCGAGACGGTCGAACGCATCGCGACCTCGCTCAAGGAGACGCCGGGGGCGCTGATGCCGATCCTGCGGCAGGTGCAGGACGAACTCGGGTGGGTGCCGCCGGATAGCATCCCGTTGATCGCGGGGATTCTCAACCTCTCTCGCGCC
>JBGPMT010000280.1:0-4422 GCA_041487135.1 Binataceae bacterium (SeqCode)
CATCAGGAGCGCTCCTCGATCAACGAGAACACCTTGTCGGTGAAGGCGTTGAAGGCGTCGCTGCGGCGATCGCGCGGCCGCGGCAGGTCGATACGCAAGTCGGCCAGCAGGCGTCCCGGCCCGGCCGATATCACCAGCACGCGGTCGGCCAGCTCGATCGCCTCTTCGATAATGTGCGTGACGAGCAGGATGGTATGCACGGGGCTGTCCGGCAGCCGCCAGATATCGAGCAGTTCCTCGCGCAAGCTGATCGCGGTCAGGGCATCGACCGCCGAGAACGGCTCGTCCATCAGCAGCACCTTGGGCTCCACGGCCAGGGCCCGCGCCAGTCCCACCCGCTGCTTCATCCCGCCCGAGAGCTCGCGCGGATAGGCCTCCTCGAAACCGTCGAGCCCGACCTTATCGATATAGAGGCTCGCGCGCCGGCGGCGCTCGGCGGGCGGGAGGCCCAGCGCTTCAAGCGGCATCTCGATGTTGTCCTCGACCGTCAGCCACGGCATCAAGGCAAAGGATTGGAACACCAGCGCGCATTCGAGGTTGATGCCGTCCACCTGGCGGCCCTTGTAGAGCACCTGGCCCGAACTGAGCGGCACGATGCCGTTGATGATGCGCAGCAGGGTCGACTTGCCGCATCCCGAAGGTCCGACGATCGCGACGAACTCGCCCTCCTCCACCATGAACGAGAGATCCTCGATCACGCGCAGGGTCCCCTTGGAATGCGGGTAGTTCTTGGAGATGTGGCTGAGTTCAAGCAGCGGCATGGGTCAGGAGGCTCAGGTTCAGCCATAGAAGACATCCATCGCGCTGATTCTCAATAGTCCAACCGATAACGTTCCACGGCCATGTCGTAGAGCCGGCGCCATACCAGGCGGTTCAACATTATCACCACTGCCACCATCGACAGCAGGCTCAACAGGATCATCACGCTGTTGCTGGTCTGATAAGTCGCGACGTCGAGCAGCGCGCCCAGTCCCAGGACCTGGTAGGTATGGCTCCGGTAGACGAAAAATTCGGAGAGGATCAGCGCGTTCCATCCGCCGCCCCAGGCCGTGATGCTCCCCGTGATGAGCGAGGGCGTCACGGCCGGGAGCACGAGCTTGCGCCAGGTTGCCAGGCGGCTAAGTCCGAAGGATCGCGCGGCCTCTTTGAGATCTTCGGGAATCTGGCTGACGCCGGCCAGCAGGTTGAACAGCAGGTACCATTGCATCCCGGTCAGGATGAGCAGAATCGAGGCCAGGTTCATGCCGCCGGTGACGTTGATTACGAACACCACGATCAGCGGGAAGAGCGCCGTGGCCGGCACCGAGCCGACGATCTCGGCGATCGACGCGAGCCGCTGCCGCAGGCGCGCACTGGAACTCGCGGCCAGCGTGCAGGGGACAATCCAGGCGAGCGAGATGACGTAGGCGACCATCAGCCGCGCGATCGAAGCCAGGGTCGCCAGCGGGATCAGGCGGGCATCGGCGGGCCATGGCTGGCCGAGCGCCCGAACCAGGGCGATGAGGCCATCGACGATGGCCCAGGCCAGGAATGCGAGTAAAGCGAAAATCACGCCGACTCCGACCAGGCGCATCGTGCGCGATACGGACGGGTAGTCCCGCATCCGGACCGCTGGGATACGCTCGCGAATCGCGCGGAGGATCGAGGCCGGCGGGGCGAGGATTAGCCGGAAGCCGCGCAGGATGGTGGGGCCGATCTCATAGAGCGCGCCCACGATCGGGAGCGCTTCGAGCGCTTCGCCGCCGGGCGTCGAGGCGGCGAACTCGTAGCGGAACTTTTCCGCCCAGGCCGACAGCGGCTGCCAAACCATGAAGTCCATCGCGATGATGATCGCGAGCAGGGTCAGCAGTCCGGCGACGATCTCACCGGAACGGCCCTTATCGGCCGCTTCCATCAGGTAACTGCCGAGGCCGGGCAAACGATAATGGGCCGGGCCGACGGTGATGATCTCGCATGCGATCAGGAAGTACCAGCCCGCGACCCACGACAGGATCGAGTTGTAGACCAGCTTGGGCACGCAGGCCGGCAGCAGCAATCGCTTGAGCTTGAGCCAGCCGCTGGCGCCGAAAGCCTGGAAGAGTTCGATCGAGTCGGCCGGGATGGTCCGGGCCGATTCGAATACGCCCAGCGCCATGTTCCACGCCTGACTGGTGAAGATCAGAAAAATCGCGGCCAACTCGACGCCCAGCCGGCCGCCATGGGCGATCGAGACGAAGAAGTAGACCGCGGCGGGAAAAAAGCCCACCACCGGCACCGACTGCGCGATATCGATCGCCGGAATCATCACCCGCTCCCAGGCGCGTCCGCGCGCCGCGCCGAGCCCGTAGACGATCGAAAAGATCAGCGCGATCGTGTAGGCGGCGAACATCCGGTAGAACGAGCAGAACGCATAGTAGGGCAGCTGGCGCGCCGAGACCGAGAAGCGCGGCGCGTGCAGCACTCCGGCCCGGCCACGATAGGCGAAGAACAGCGCGATGATCGCGGCCAGCATCAGAAACGAGAACGCGGTCCCGGCAAACCTGCGCATGTTGGTCGCGGAAGCATTCATGGCAATCGCTCGATCGTGTCAGCATAGCCAGCGCCGGTACGGGCATAAAGCCGGGACACGCGAATGCGTTGACAATACCGCTCCGGCCAAATACCGATCGCCGGTAAATGCAGGCCGATCAGCAGAGCGAGCGGGACGAATGGCGTCTGGGTACTGAGCCCGGCGAGCGGCACGACGGCGAAGCGGCCGGGGGCCCATCGCGGCACGACCCCGCTCGCGAGCGGCTGGAGCAGCCGGTGATGTTGATCACCGTCGAGCGCCTGTACTGGGCCATCATCGCGCTCTATGCGGTGGCGAGCCGAGGCGTGATGCTTGGGGCGCGGCCGCTCGGTCCCGCCGAGGCGCGCCAGGCGCTGGCGGCCTACCAGACGATGCGCGTCGGTCTTACGCCGGGACCGCCGGCGGCCTGGATTCAACTGCTCGACGCGGCTCTATTCGGCGCCTTCGGCGTAAGCGACCTTACGGCGCGCCTGCTCTTCGCGATCGGCGGCATCGGGCTGGTTCTCATCGCGCTTGCCTTGCGGCGATCCATCGGCCGCACCGGCGCGCTCGCAATGGCCACGCTGGTCGTGCTGTCGCCGAGCATCACCTACTTCTCGCGCTCCGGGGTCACGCAGGGCCTGGCACTGCTCGCCGCTCTGGCAGTGGTGGCGCTGTTCGATGCGATCGCTCGCAACGCGAACCTCGGCCGGGCGATCGGCCTCGGTTGCGCGGTTGGGCTCGCGCTCTCGGCCGACGCGCAAAACCTCGTGGTCGGCGCAAGCTTCGCGCTCGGGCTCGCAATGCTGGGGATATGGCGACTGGCCACGGGCGAAGATGTCCGGGTGAGCATCGGCATCTGGTGGCAGCGTTACTCGCGCCTGGTGCTGATGGCGCTCATGTTCGCGGCGCTGTTCTGGGTCGTGGCGGGCAGTGGTTTTTTCTCGCAGCCATTTTTTTCCGCCCTGGCTGGGTCGATCCGCGCGAACTGGACGGCGGGGGCGGCCGCACGGGGATCGGCGCTCGGTGTGTGTCTGGCGTCGTTCGCGTTCTACGAGTTTCTGGTCGCTGCCGCCGCGCTGGTTGGAGCGCTCGTGGTCGTGACGAATTTTGGCGGCGCGCGATCGCCATTGGCAATCTTCAGCCTCATCTGGACCATCCTGGCAGCCGCTTTTTTCACCATGACGCCGGCTTTCTCCCCCGCCTGGATAGTTGAAATCCTGGTTCCCGCCATCCTGCTTGGGGCGATCGGAATAGAGGCGCTCTCGCGGGCCCGGGGTTGGAACCTGATCTTCTATCCGCTGGCGGTGCTGGGGCTCGCTACGCTCTATGTGCAGATGGCGGCCAATTTCGTGATCATCGCGCCCGATCCCACCGAAGCCCCCTGGGCCCGCCACGCTTTGCTCTTCTGGAGCCAGCCGGCCACGGCCGCGGGCGCCACAGAGGCGCTACGGCTCGCCGCCTCCGCCGGCCCCGCCCCGGTCAGGACGGCCTGGATCGCCGGCGACTCGCCGGTGCTCAGATGGTACCTGCGCGATCTTCGCCCGGCCGAGAACGCCGCCAGCGCGGACCTGATCGCGGGTGCCGGCGAGGCACCGGCGGGCTGGCCGATCGCCGATCGGAGCAGCTTCGATCTGGCGTCATGGTGGCGGCCTGATTTGCGCGGCCTCTCAATGCGTCAGGCGATCCGTTTCCTGCTGCTCGCGCGGTCCTGGCAGGCCTTGGAATCGCGCGAGGTCACGGTGCTGATCCGGGTTGCGAGCCATTCGACGCCCACCACCATCTATGCGCCGACACCCACGATGACGGCGCCAGCGGCTCCGATCTCGGGTGGCGGACCGCCTGCCGCCACCCCGTCGATCGCGATTATCGCCTCCCCGCGGCCGACCCGCTGA
>JBGPMT010000281.1:0-4406 GCA_041487135.1 Binataceae bacterium (SeqCode)
GTTTTATGAAGTATCTGAACTCCTCCACCAAGAAGGGACAAAGGCGGTTTCGCGAGGCCGAAGAATGGATCAATCACCGAGACAAACTCTGGTTGTACTCGTTCGACAACGTATGCGAAGCCCTCGATATCGATCCCGACTACCTGCGCCGCGGCCTGAATCAGTGGAAACTGGCGCATCTTGAAGGGAGGGAACATGATGCTATCGTGCCGTCCGTGCCGAATGGATGAATAGATTGACGGAGGACAATTCGTGAAAAAGATAAGAGCCATCAAGGCTGCCAAAAGACCGGTCGGGAAGACGGCGAAAAGAAAATCCCCACCTCAAAAGGCTACCAGGGCAAAGAAAGCATCCGGGCGAGAATCCATGGATCGGGTGATAGCTGCTCTGGCGGCGATTGCGGCTGAATTGCGCGAGACGGCACGCGATCTGCGAACTCTCGTTGAACGTGAAGAAGAAGCTGCGGTCGGTGACATTGCTGGCGTGGTGATAACCGAAACTGCGGAAGACTTCGAAACAGAAACCTGACCGCCGCTATTCGGCCGGCAGAACTGCGAAATTTGATTCGGCCCGGGACTTTAGGCGCTGCCGATCTCCAGGATTCCCTCCGCTTCCAGCCAGCGCGCCGGAGTTCCGAGCTGCTCGCACAGTCGCGCCATCTTCAACGCGATCGATCTTGCTCTCTCGCCCTGCGCCATCCGCGCCTGGCAGTCGGCGATCAACGTCGGGCGGAGCGTCATACGGCTCATCCGCCCGCGGTTCATCTCCAGCATGAAGACAAACGATTCGTCGTTGCGCTCAACTTCATCAACCGCGTAGTCGTCGACGAAATTGCCGGTGCAGTACATGATTGGGCGTCGATTGTATAGCTCGACGCCCTGAAATACGTGTCCCGAATGGCCGAATATTATATCGGCGCCGCCATCGATCAGCGCATGGGCGAAGCGCACATGCGCGGCGAGCGGCTCGTAGCCCCAGTTGGGTCCCCAGTGCGCCGAGACGACGACTAAATCGGCCCGCTTGCGCGTCTCGCGGACCGTCGCAAAGAGCACCTCGGCGCGTTCGTCGCTCAGGTCGATCGGCAAATAGAACAAGCCGGGACTTTGCGGCCTCGCTTCCCACTCGGGCTGGTTGTCGGTGAACGCGATCAGTCCAATAGACCTGCCTTTTACATTGGAGATGCCTGGCCTGGTTGCCTCGCCGAGGTCGGCTCCCGCTCCAGCGTGCTGGATTCCGGCGCGGTCGAGCAGCCTCAGCATCTCCAGCATCGCGTCGTACTCGAAGTCCAGCGCGTGATTGTTGGCGACCGAAACCGCGTCAATTCCGGCCGCCTTCAACACCGCTACGTTTTTCGCGTCGGAACGAAAATGGAACGCTTTTGGCGTTTTCGACCATGGCCTGCCGCAGTCGGAAATCACGCATTCCAGGTTGCAGACGCGCCAGTCGCCGGCGCGAAACAGGGCCTTGGTGTCGCCCCAAGGGTAGTCTCCGCCGACCCGCTGCAGGAGGTCGTTGACCAGCCTGCCGAGCATCACGTCGCCGACAAACACGAGCCTCATAGGGTCAGCGGGCGGCTGGGTCTGCGGTTCGTCTCGCATTCATCGCAGCACGAAGCATATTCCATTCCATCGCGTGCGCGAGAGAATCGCGACTTCGCCCTGAGAGGCACAGTCCGTGTTGAGTTCTAGGCATTTACCGCGAACAGAGTCATCCTTCACCGAGCGATTCGGTTTCGAGCTGGCACGGCGCATGCGTAAAAGCGACAAGGAAGCCTCAACCGCCAAAGCAACTCGCGTGCGCGCAACCCTGCTCGACTTCTTCAACGACTTCGCCGATCTGTCGGCCGAGTTCGTGATCCATGACGACGGCTACCGGTTCCGGACCTACCAGTATCGGCAAATTGCGGCCGCGGCCCGGTCCTTCGCAGCGCGGCTTGAGCGCGAGGGCATCGGTAAGGGCGAAAAAGCCCTGTTCTGGTCGGAGAACCGTCCCGAATGGATGGCCGCATTCTGGGGATGCCTGCTCCAGGGAGTGATCGTCGTTCCGATTGACTATCGGTCTTCGGCCGAGGTGCTGCGCAACGTCCAGAACGTGATAGAGGCACGCGTCATCCTGGTTGGCGACGAAGTCCGCAGCGACAGCCTTGGCGAGGCGGCGCCGGTATGGCGGCTTAAGGAACTCGATCTCTCCTCCGGCACGGAGCCCGGCCCGCCGCTCCAGATCGCCGCCGACGACGTTGCCGAAATCGTTTTCACCTCGGGCTCGACTGCCGCTCCCAAGGGCGTCGTGATCACCCATCGCAACGTGGTCGCCGACCTGATCCCGATCGAGCGCGAGGTGCTCAAATACCGCCGCTATATCCGCCCGCTCTTTCCGATCCGTCTGCTCAACCTACTGCCGCTCAGCCATATGTTCGGGCAGGCTTTGGCGATGTTCTTTCCGCCGATGGTGCCGGCGACCGTGGTGTTCATGCGTGGTTACGCGCCGCACGAGATCATCCGCCAAATCCGCGGCAAGCGCGTGGCGTTCCTGGTCGCGGTGCCAAAGATGCTCCAGGTTCTTCGCCAGTACGTGCTGCGCGAGTTTCCCGACCTGGCGCATATCAAGCCCGACGCTTCATCCTGGCTCGTTCGCCGCTGGCGTTATCGCAAGGTCCATCGCCTCTTCGGCTTGAAGTTCCTCGGCTTTATAGTAGGCGGCGCGCCGCTCGAGTTGGGGCTCGAGGAGTTCTGGCGCCAACTCGGTTTCATGGTCGTGCAGGGGTACGGGCTCACCGAGACCGCACCGATCGTCAGCTTCAACCATCCATTTCACCTCAAGCCGGGCACTGTGGGGAAACCACTGCCCGGGGTCGAGCTGCAGATCGCGCCCGACGGCGAAATCCTGGTGCGCGGCGATATCGTGACCCCGGGTTACGTGGGCGCTCCTGCCGAGGCTTCCAAGGCCTTCGAGAACGGCTGGTTCCACACCGCCGACGTCGGCGCGCTCGACCGCGACGGCTACCTCATGGTGCGCGGGCGTTTGAGCGAAATGATCGTCACGCCCGAAGGCCTCAAGGTCTTCCCTGACGACGTCGAACTGGTCCTCAACCGGACCCCCGGGGTTCGCGACTCCGCGGTCGTCGGCAGGGAGCGCGTTCATGCCGTACTCGTCCTGGACCGCGGCGCCGACAAGGACGAGGTCGTGCGCCGCGCCAACGCCCAGCTCGAGGAACATCAGAAGATCCGCAGCGTTTCGGTATGGACCGCGGGAGAGCTGCCGCGCACGGAGGGCACCGGCAAGCTCAAACGCCCGGCGATTCAGAAATGGGTCGACGCCGGCGGTCCGCCGCCGATCGCCGGCTCACAGAGCGAAATCGCAACGGTGCTCCAGCGCTACGCCCCCGATCGAACCATCACCCTTGATACCACGCTCGAGGAACTCGGCCTGAGCTCGCTCGAGCAGGTCGAAGTGATGGTCGAACTGGAGGAGCGCTTCAACGTCACGCTCGATGAGCGGGCCTTCAGCCAAGCGCGCAGGCTGGGCGATCTCGCAGAGCAGCTCTCCCGAGCGGCGCCGCCGCAGGAACCGGCGGTGTCGGTGAACTGGAACCGAAGCGCCGCGGCGTGTCTCGTCCGGCGGATTGCGCTGCCCGGGCTGATCCTTCCGCTTACGCGCCTATGCGCGCGCATAAAGGTCAACGGGCGCGCCGAGCTTGAGTCGCTTGCCGGGCCGGTCATTTTCGCCGCCAACCATCAGAGCCATCTCGACACGCCGGTGATCCTGGCGGCGTTACCCGCGCGATTGCGCTACGCGGTTGCGCCCGCGATGTGGATGGAGTTCTTTGACGCCCACTTCCATCCGGAGCACCATACGCGTCTGCGATGGCTCGCCAACAGCGCCGCCTACTACCTTGCCGCTCTGCTCTTCAACGGTTTTCCGCTTTCGCAGCGGTCATCCGGACTGCGCGAAACCGTCCGCCATATTGGCGACCTCGTCAGCGAAGGCTGGTCGGTCCTGATCTTCCCGGAGGGTGAGCGCAGCGCAACCGGCGAGATCGGGCGTTTCCAGCCGGGCGTGGGAATGGTCGGTTCGCGGCTGCGCGTGCCGATCGTGCCGATTCGCCTGAGCGGAGTCGACCGCGTCCTTCATCGCGGCTCGCGCGTCGTTCATCCCGGTCCGGTCGAAATCGCCTTCGGCCAGCCGATGGAGCTGAGCGGAGACGACTACGAGGCGCTCACCCGGAAGGTCGAGGCCGCGGTGCGCTCACTCTGAGAATCAAAGCAGGCAGGCGGCACCCGGTCACGAATTTACCGGTGGCGAAAAGACTGGCCCGTTCAGCTCGGCACAGAGATTTGGACGTCGTTCGCCGATGTGATCAAGATTCCGCAGGGGCGCAGCCAACTGTATCTATCAGAAGCAGCCGA
>JBGPMT010000282.1:0-4402 GCA_041487135.1 Binataceae bacterium (SeqCode)
GATCGGCCCCGAGAAGCTCCCCGAGGTGCTGGTCGCGGTCGGGCGCCTGAAGCGCGAGTTGCGCCTGGCGAGCAACACGGTCCTGCGCGAACTGACCAGCACGGCGGACGACGTCCCGGCCGCGCTCAGACCTTACCGTCCCCCCGAGGCCGGGTCGCCGCCAGCCCCCAAAGCCCCGGAAACCACCATTGCGGCCGATGCGCCCGCGCGCCCGGGCGAGCCCAAGCCGCCGGTCCCAGAAACATAGCTCGCGCCGCCCGCCTATGGCCAGCGATCTTCCGAGCGAGCAGGTCGAGCCGGACCCCGTCACCGAGGGCGAGGGGCGGATGCCCCTCATCGAGCATCTCAAGGAGCTCCGCAGCCGGCTGATCCGCGCGCTGCTCGCGCTCGCGGTCGGGTTCATAATTGCTTATGCGATCTGCGATCAGATCTTCACCGTGCTGACCTTGCCGCTGCGCGAAGTGGCGCATGGCAAGCTGCTCCTGATCGGCACCGGGGTTGGCGAGGCGTTTTTTACCAAGATCAAGGTTGCCCTGGTCGCCGGGTTGTTCATCGCCAGCCCGGCGGTCTTTTACGAGGTCTGGAAGTTCGTCGCGCCCGGGCTTTTCGACCGCGAGCGCAAGCTGGCGCGGCCGTTCGTGATTTTCTCGACCCTGTTCTTCGTCGCCGGCGGCTACTTCTGCTGGGCCGTGGTCTTCAAGGTCGGCTTCGCCTTTTTCATCAACCAGTACGCCTCGATTCAGGTCACGCCGACCATCCGGATTAGCGAGTACCTGGCCTTCACCTCCAAGCTGCTGCTGGCTTTTGGTTTGACCTTCGAGATGCCGATCCTGGCGCTGTTCCTGACGCGGCTCGGGGTCGTCGATTACCGCATGATGCTCAAGTATTTCCGCTACGCGGTGCTGATCATCTTCATCGTCGCGGCCGCGCTGACCCCGCCCGACATGATTTCGCAGTTTCTGCTGGCGATTCCACTGCTCGCGCTCTATGGGCTGAGCATTTTGCTTTCCTACCTGTTTCGGATCGTGCCCGCCGCCGAGGCGCCCTATACTGGAATCGTGACCTAGCCTCGGTCTGGCGGCTCTTTTATAGTCCGAGCTCGGAGGGGGAGCTGCCGTGGCAATCATCCAGGATTCACTTCAGGCTTTTGGCGGACCCGGTATTGCGCCGCGTTGGACGCACAGCGCCAAGGATGTGGTCGGCACCGCATACTCGACGCCGAGCCGTATCTGGTTCACAGTCTCGGGCGGCGTGCTGAGCGAAATCTACTACCCGACCATCGATCGCCCGCAGATTCGCGACCTTCAGTACCTGGTTACCGATGGCGAGACCTTCTTCCACGATGTGCATCGGTGCATGGAATCCCACACCGAGTATTTCGACCATTGCGGCCTCGGCGTCCGGATTACCAATACCGATCGCGACGGACGCTACCAAATCGTGATCGAAGCCATCGCCGATCCGCATCAGCCCTGCGTGCTGCTCAACACCCGCCTCGAAGGCGATCCCGATTTCCTCTCGCGCCTGCATCTCTATGTGCTGCTCGCGCCTCATCTCGAGGTCGGCGGATGGCACAACAACGGCAATCTTGCCGCGATCGCGGGGCGTGAATTCCTCACCGCCCACAAGGGCGGCACCTGGCTCTCGCTCGGCGCCACCTCGCCGTTCGTCAAGCGTTCTTGCGGCTATGTCGGCACGACCGACGGCTGGAGCGATCTCGCGGCTAACTTCAAGCTGGACTATGGCTTCGCGGCCGCCAAGGACGGGAACATCGCGCTGACCGGCGAGATCGATCTCCGCCGCGGCTACGAATTCACCCTCGGGCTCGCCTTCGGCCATAGCCTGCATCGCGCCGTGACGACGCTCTTTCAGTCGCTGGGGATCCCGTATGCGCAGCATAAGCAGCGTTTCCAGGAGCAATGGCAGCGGGCCTGCCGGGAGTTCCTGCCGATGGGCCGGTTCACCGGCGACGGGGGCGCGCTCTATCACAAGAGCAACGAGCTGTTGCTCGCTCACGAGGACAAGAGCTTTCCCGGCGCGATCATCGCCTCGATGAGCATCCCGTGGGGCGAAACCAAGGGCGACGAGGACCTGGGCGGCTACCATCTGGTGTGGACCCGCGACATGGTCAACAGCGCGACCGGTCTGCTGGCCGCGGGCGATGTGGTCACCCCGCTGCGCGCGCTCATCTACCTGGCCTGCTCGCAGCAGGCCGACGGCGGATTCCCGCAGAATTTCTGGATCGACGGCGAACCGTACTGGCGCGGGATTCAGCTCGACGAGGTGGCCTTTCCGATCATGCTCGCATGGCGCCTGGCGCGGGCCGGCGGACTGGCGGATTTCGACCCCTACCCGATGGTCCGCGCGGCGGCGCAATACCTGATCCAGGAGGGGCCGGTGACGCCCCAGGAGCGCTGGGAGGAGAACCGCGGCTTCTCGCCGTCGACCCTGGCGAGCAACATCGCGGCGTTGATTTGTGCCGCGGCTTTCGCGCGCGATCGTAACGATGACGCCAGCGCCGAGTTCCTGGAGGACTATGCCGACTTCCTCGAAACTCACATTGAGCGCTGGACCGTAACCAGCCAGGGTTTCCTGGTGCCGGGAATCTATCGCCATTACGTGCGCATCAACCCCGTCGATCCCAACGATCCCGAACCTGACGAAGATCCCGACCATGGCCTGGTCCCGATCCACAACCGCAAACCCGGCGATCAGACGCTGTTTGCGGCCGCCGAAATCGTCGATGCCGGGTTCCTGGAACTGGTGCGCTACGGCATCCGCAAGGCCGGCGATCCGCTGATCGAGGATTCGCTGAAGGTGGTCGATGCGGTGCTGAAAACCGATTTCCCGGCCGGACCGTGCTGGCGTCGCTACCCCCACGACGGTTATGGGCAGCGCGATGACGGCGGTGCCTTCGACGTCTGGGGCGTCGGACGCCCGTGGCCGCTGCTCTCGGGAGAGCGCGGCCATTACGAGCTCGCGGCCCGGCGCGACCCGCGCCCGTACCTGCTCGCGCTCGAGCGCTTCGCCAACGCGACCCGCCTGCTGCCCGAGCAAATCTGGGATCTGCCCGACAATCCCGCCGCGCTGCTCTACAATGCTAAGCCCACCGGCAGCGCGATGCCGCTGATGTGGGCGCACGCCGAGTACATCAAGCTGGTGCGCTCGATAGCCGACGGTCAGGTCTTCGACCTGATTCCGGAGGTCGTCGATCGCTTCCAGAAAAACCGCCCGCGCCCGCACCTCGAAGTCTGGAAGTTGAATCGTCGCGTCAAGTCGATACCGTCAGGCACGCGGCTCAGAATCCAGGCGCCGCATCCGTTCGTGCTGCACTGGTGCAAGGGCGACTGGCGAGCGTCCCACGACACGCGTTCGACCGCCACCGCGGTCGGAATCGAGTACGTCGACATCCAGGTCGCTGCCGGCGAGCAGGCGCCGGTGAAGTTCACGTTCTATTGGCCGGAGAGCGCGCGCTGGGAGGGACGCGACTACTCGGTTGCGGTCGTGGAGTAAATAACCGCCGCTATTCGATTCGACGCAGCGAGAATTTATCCGCGATCCGCGCGAGCAGTTCCATTACGTCGGATTCCGACTCGACGCCGTAGTAGAGCCTGAGATGCTGGCGGGCGGGATCTTCGGTCCGCAGCGTCGCCAGGTTGTCGTAAGATTCGATAATCGCCTTGAAGAGCCCGATCTTCTGCGGCACGACCCAGAGCAACACGCTGTTTATCGCACCGGCGCTCGGCGGCTTGCGGTCGCCGCTCTCGGCTTGGCGTCGCTGCTTCGGTTTGGTGGTCATATAGACGCTGGCTCGCGCTGCGCCTAGATTCTAGCCGATGGGATTGCCGCGGCTCATCTTTGTAACCGGCAAGGGCGGCACCGGCAAGAGTACGCTTTCGGCGGCGCTGGCCGCGGCGCTCGCCGGGCGCGGCCGGCGATGCCTGCTTGCCAGTCTCGATGGCCGGCTGTCGGCCGCGCGGATGCTCGATCTCGAGGAGGCCGCTCAACCGCGCGAAAAAGCCCCGCTCGGCGAAGCGCCGGAAGTGCTCGCGCTCAGCCGGCGCGCCGAGCTCGAGGCATTTATCGTGCGGATCGTGCCGATGCGGGCGATCGCCAACCGGATGCTCAGGAGCCGCACCTTCGGCTATGTGACGGCGGCAGTTCCCGGTCTGGAGGCGTTCCTCCTGATGGAACGCCTGCGAGTCGTTGCCGGCGATGCCGCGCTGAATGACTACTACGTGGTGGCTGACGCTCCGGCCAGCGGCAACGCGCTCGAGATGCTCGCGGTGGCGGAGGGCGTCAAAGGGCTGGCGCCGCTCGGGACGCTCAATCGGCTCGCCTCCGGAGTCGAAGCCCTGATTGCCGATCCGCAGCGCTTCGGCGTGATCGTGACCGCGACGCC
>JBGPMT010000283.1:0-4393 GCA_041487135.1 Binataceae bacterium (SeqCode)
CCATCTGCCGCTAAAGATCAACACTTCAGGGGTTATTCCGCCGATTTTCGCCTCCTCGATTCTGGTCTTTCCGGCCACGGTGGCGACCTTCGTGCCGGCGCTTAAGGACTGGGCCGCCTATCTTACGCCCGGCGGCCTCTACTACGACATTGTCTACATCGCACTGATTGTCTTTTTCTGCTATTTTTATACCGCGGTCACATTCAATCCGGTCGACGTCGCTGACAATCTCAAGAAGTATGGCGGTTTCATCCCGGGAATCAGGCCCGGACGTTATACCGCTGAATATATCGATCGTGTGTTGTCGCGAATCACGCTGGGCGGTGCTATGTACGTGAGCGCCGTCTGCATCCTGCCGACCATCCTGATCCAGCGCTTCAACGTGCCGTTCTACTTCGGCGGCACCGCGCTGCTGATCGTGGTGGGAGTAGCGCTCGACACGGTTGCGCAGATCGAAACTCATCTGCTGACGCGCAATTACGAGGGCTTCATGCGGCGCGGCAGGATCAAGTCGAGGAGGGGGGCCTAGGCGGTGCGGCTGGTGATGGTGGGCCCTCCGGGTGCCGGCAAAGGCACACAGGCGCGGATGCTTCAGGGCAAGCTGGGAGTCCCGCAAGTCGCAAGCGGCGACCTGCTCCGCGCCGCGGTCCGCGACCGCTCGGTGCCGGGGCTCGACGCCAAGCGCTTGATGGACCGTGGGGCCCTGGTCCCGGACGACGTGGTGCTGAAACTTATCGCCGAGCGCCTGCGCAAGCCCGATGTGCAGGGCGGCTTTATACTCGACGGCTTTCCCCGCACCCGGGCCCAAGCCGAGGCGTTGGCCAGGATGATGGAAGGCAACGGCGCACTCGATCACGTGGTCGCGTTGAACGTGCCGGACGAAGAGATCATCAAGCGGATTTCCGGACGGCGCACCTGCCGCAACTGCGGCGAGATGTATCATCTGATATTTGATCCGCCGAGCAACCTGGGCCACTGCAACAAGTGCCACGGCGAACTTTATCAGCGCGACGATGATTCCGAGGATACGGTCCGTAATCGGCTGCAAGTCTATGCCGCCGCAACCCGCCCGCTGCTCGAATATTACGAGCGGCAGGGGCTGCTCACCCGGGTCGATGGCATCGGCCGTCCCGAAGAGGTCGAGGCGCGGATTCTCAAGGAGCTTGGGGCCGGCGCAAAAAAGACTGTGGCCAAGAACGAGCGCCGCGCATGATCGTGCTGAAGAGTTCAGAAGAGATCGCCGTGATGCGCCAGGCGAGCCGAATCGTAGCCGAAGTGCTCGAGGAGGTCGCGGCCGCGGTGCGCCCCGGCGTCACCACCGACGAACTCGACCGGATGGCCGAGAAGCTGACCCTCCAGAAGGGCGCCCGCCCGGCCTTCAAGGGCTACAAGCCGCACGACGTGGTCTATCCGAAGAGCCTCTGCGTATCAGTGAATCAGGAGATCGTCCATGGCATCCCGTCCGGCAGGAAGCTCAAGCCGGGCGACATCGTGGGCCTCGATTTCGGCGTGGTCTACCAGGGCTTTTTCGGCGACGCGGCGCGCACCGTGCCGGTCGGCGAGGTCTCGGAACGCGCCCAGCGGCTGATGCGGGTGACGCGTGAGGCGCTCTATGCCGGAATCGGGCAGGCCCGGGTCGGCAACCGGATCGGCGATATCGGGCGCGCCGTGCAAAAGGTCGCCGAGGGCGCCGGCTTCTCGGTGGTCGAGGAGTTCGCCGGCCATGGCATCGGGCGGCGGCTGCATGAGGATCCCCAGGTGCCAAACTATTTCCGGTCCGGGATGCCGAATCCGCGGCTCCAGGAAGGGATGGCGCTGGCGATCGAACCGATGGTCAACGAGGGCACGGCGGAACTCGAGATTCTCGGCGATGGCTGGACGGCGGTCACCGCCGACGGCAAGCTCTCGGCGCATTTCGAGCATTCGATCGTGATTACCGCCAACGGGCCGGAGATTTTGAGCGAGCTGTGAGATGTCGAAGGGCGACGCGATAGAGGTGCAAGGTTTGGTGCTGGAGGCGCTGCCCAACGCGATGTTCCGCGTGACGCTGGAAAACGGCCATCGCGTGCTGGCCCATATCTCGGGCAAGATGCGGATGCATTACATCAAGATCCTGCCCGGCGACAAGGTCACGGTCGAGCTGTCGCCCTACGACCTGACCCGCGGGCGCATAACCTATCGGATGCGTTGAGCCGGATCAGGACGGTTACGACGATGAAAGTAAGAGCCTCGGTCAAACCGATTTGCAAGAATTGCAAGGTTATACGCCGCCAAGGCGTGGTGCGCGTCTTGTGCTCGAATCCCAGGCACAAGCAGCGCCAAGGCTAACTGAGAGGATAGTCGTATGGCACGTGTGGCCGGAGTTGAACTGCCGAGAAACAAGCGGATGGAGATCGCGCTGACCTATGTCTACGGGATCGGGCGCTCAGCGGCGCTCAAGATTCTGGAGGCGGCCAAGGTCGATACGGGCCGCAACAGCGACGACCTGACGGCCGAGGAGCAGGTGCGAATCCGCCAGGTTATCGACCAGAATCACAAAGTCGAGGGCGATCTCAGGCGCGAAGTGCAGCAATCGATCAAACGCCTGATGGACCTCGGATGTTACCGGGGCATCCGCCATCGGCGCGGGTTGCCGGTGCGCGGACAGCGGACCCATACCAATGCCCGCACGCGCAAGGGGCCGCGCAAGGTGGTGGCCGGCAAGAAGGCGGCGCCATCCAAGGGCTAGCGAGAGATTTCTCTCAGGAAGATTTTCGACCAAGGCGAGCGAGCATAACTGATGGCTGAAGAGACCAAGGAACCGAAGGAATCGAAGGGCGCGCCCCGCGCAGGGGCGGCCGCAGGGAAGCCCGCCGAAGGTGCCGCAGGCGGTGCGGCGGCGGCGCCGGCCCCGCGCCGGCGCCGAGTACGGCGCACCGTACCCGAAGGGGTGGCCCATATTCACGCGACGTTCAACAACACCATTGTCAGTATCACCGACCCACAGGGGATGGTGGTCGGATGGGCAAGCGCCGGCTCGGTCGGCTTCAAGGGCTCGCGCAAGGGCACGCCGTTTGCCGCCCAGATGGCGGCGGAAGCGGCGGCGCGCAAGGTCTCGGAAGTCGGGATGCGCACGGTGGTCGCTTACGTCAAGGGCCCCGGCGGCGGACGCGAATCAGCAGTCCGCGCCCTGCAGGCGGCGGGTCTCAACGTGAGTTCAATCAAGGACGTAACCCCGATCCCGCACAACGGCTGCCGTCCACCCAAGCGGCGCCGGGTCTGAGCGGCGGAGGCTAAGGCACAAGTGGCAAGAAACCTGGGTCCGGTATGCCGGCTTTGCCGGCGCGAAGGCTTGAAGCTCTTCCTGAAGGGCGAGCGGTGCTACAGCGACAAGTGCGCCATCGAGCGGCGCAATTATCCGCCCGGCGCTCACGGTCAGGCGCGCACGCGCTTTTCCGAATTCGCGATTCGGCTGCGCGAAAAGCAGAAGGTCAAGCGTATCTACCGGATGCTCGAGAAGCAGTTCGCGGGCTATTTCAAGAGCGCCGAGCGCATGCCCGGAATCACCGGCGAGAACCTGCTGGTGCTGCTGGAGCGCCGGCTTGACAACGTGGTCTACCGGCTCGGGTTTGCAAGCTCGGCCTCGCAGGCGCGGCAGCTGGTCCTCCACGGCCATATCGAGATCAACGGCAGGGTGGTGACGATCCCGTCGTATCTCGTGGGTGTCAACCAGGTGATCAGCATCGCCGAGAAAAGCCGGCAGAAGAAGGTTATCGTCGAGGCGATCGAGCTCTCGCAGCGGCGCGGGCTGCCGGTCTGGATCGCGCTGGAGCGCGAGCAGTTCCGCGGCTCGCTCAAGGCCCTGCCGACGCGCAACGAGCTGACGATGCCGATCAACGAGAAACTGATCGTCGAGCATTATTCCAGGTAAGTGGCGGCTGGGGGGTGTACGGAAGCAGTTTGAAAAATTCATCCGTTAAGAGCGGCGACAAATATGCAGACTGATTGGCGCGATCTGATCAAACCGAAGACCGTCGAGTTCGACGAAAAGGAAGTTACTCCCACTTATGGGCGCTTCTTCGCCGAACCGCTGGAGCGCGGATACGGAATCACGATGGGCAACACGCTCCGCCGTATCCTGCTCGCCTCCCTGCCGGGGTTTGCGATCACCGCAGTCCGGATTAAGGGCGTGCTCCACGAGTTCTCGACCCTGCCCGGGGTCAAGGAAGATATCACCGATATCGTCCTCAACCTCAAGGAAGTGCGCCTCCAGCTCCATGAGGGCGACGAGCTCACCGCGGCGCTGCAGGCCAAGGGCGAGGCGGTGGTGGCGGCGCGTGATATCAGCGGCGGACCCAACCTCGAAGTCCTGACCCTCGACCAGCATATCGCGACCCTCGACAAGGGCGCCGAC
>JBGPMT010000284.1:0-4389 GCA_041487135.1 Binataceae bacterium (SeqCode)
CGATATAACCGTGCTGACGCCCCATCGGGCTCGCTGCGGTTTGATCGACCACCCGCTTAGACGGCTTTCAGCCTCGGCCGTCCGAGGGGGCTAATTGGCGGGGGCGGGGAGTGGAAAATGGACGCGTTCCTTCGCCACGCTCAAAAGCTCGACGATCGCGCCGTCGCGCGCGAAGGCTCCGATAATCTCCTCGACCAGCCATTCCGGCGATGAGGCGCTGGCGGTGACCCCGAGCGCGCGCACCCCGGCGGTCATCCCCGGCTCGACGTCGGCGATGGAATCGACCAGGTAGGCGCGGCCGCCACGAGTACGCGCCACCTCGACCAGCCGGTTGGCATTGGAACTCTGCTTGGAGCCGACCACGAGGATCGCGTCGCTGACCTTGACCAGCTCCTTGACCGCGTTCTGCCGGTTCTGGGTGGCATAGCAGATGTCGTCGGTCTTGGGCGTGCGCAGGGCGGGAAAGCGGCGCTTGAGGGTCTCCATGATCTCGCGCGTGTCATCGACGCTGAGCGTGGTCTGCGTGACCGCCGCGACCCGCTCGCAATCCGGCACCTCGACGCGCTTGGCCTCCTCGATGCTGGCGACCAGCAACACCTGCCCGGGCGCCACACCGAGCGTGCCCTTGACCTCCTCATGCCCCGCGTGACCGACCAGGATGACGGTGAGTCCCTCATCGGCATAACGCCTGACTTCGAGATGCACCTTGGTGACCAGGGGGCAGGTAGCGTCGATCACCCTGAGGTCGCGCCGCCGCGCGCGATCCCATTCGCTGGGCGCGACGCCGTGTGCGCTGAATATCACGCGCTGACCCTCGGGCACCTCGTCAAGGTTCTCGACGAAGATCGCGCCCTCGGTTTCCAGCCGTTCGAGCACGAAGCGGTTATGCACGATCTGATGGCGCACGTAGAGCGGACGGCCGAAGCTGCGCAGCGCCTCGCGCACGGCCTCAACGGCGCGATCGACTCCGGCACAAAAGCCCCGCGGCTCGGCCAGAATTATGCGTTCGACGCAGTGTTCAGGAGCGGTGGACATTGATGGGTTGATTATCCGATAGCTGCGAGGCCGTCAACGCGGCACTAATCGTGGTGCGCGTGCGGATGCGGGGGATGCGAAGTCTGGCATCCCACCCACAGTTCGCCGCCCTCGAAGTATTCCTTTTTCCAGATCGGAACGATCTCCTTGACGCGGTCGATCGCGAACCGGCAGGCGTCGAAAGCCTCCGCGCGATGGGCTGCCGAGACCGCGATCGCGACCGAGGTCTCGCCGATCTCGACCCGGCCGATCCGATGGGTGATCGCGATGCGCACAATCCCGAAGCGCTCGCCCGCCGCGCGCGCGATCTTGCGCATCTCGCTCAGCGCCATCGGCTCGTAGGCCTCGTACTCAAGCCGCGTCACGCGCCGGCCCGCATTCTCATTGCGCGTGGTGCCGGCGAAGGTCGCGGTGGCGCCGGAGCGCGGATCGGCGACCGCCCGCTGCAATTCCTCGAGCTTGATCTTGTCCCTGATGATCTTGATCGGTCCGACCCAGAGCGGCTCGCTGCCGCCGCTCACGGGCGGAATGAACGCGACTTCATCGCCGGCGCGCGGCCGGTAATCGCCGTCGACGTACTCGTGATTAACCGCGAACGCCACGCTGTCGTGATGGCCGCCGAGCGCCGGGAACTCGGCCACCAGGCCCCGCCAGATTTCGCCCACCGTGATTCCTTCCGGAAACTCCCGGTCAAGCTCAGCGGTGCGGGCGCGCTCGCGCAGGGTCGCAAACAGCTTTATCGTCACGCGATTCATAGACCGAGAAGATGCGCCATATGGCCGAGTTCGGGCAACAGCAGCTTCTCCAGGCCGAGTCGGCAGGCCGCTGGCGATCCTGGCAACGCTACCACGATTTTACCCTGAACGACGCCGGCCAGCGCCCGGCTCAGAAACGCCGCCGGCCCGATTTCAGCATAGGAAAGCATCCGGAACAGCTCGCCAAAACCGTCCAATTCCTTGTCCATCATCCGGCGCACAACTTCGATCGTCGAATCGCTCGGCGCGATACCGGTGCCGCCGTTCAGGATCAGCGCATCGACCCGCGCCAGATTGCACGCAACCGCCCGCTCGATTAGCTCCGGCGCATCCGGAGCGATCTCGTAGTGCACCACCCGATGGCCGGCACGCTCGACCAGCTCGCGGACGAGCTTGCCGCTCTCGTCGGTTTCCGCCGTGCGGCTGTCGCTCAAGGTGATTATCCCGATCCTGAGATGGGACTTGTCATGCCGATGATGATGTTCCTGGGCGGCCACGGGAGTTTGAAATTATAGCATCCGCGATAACGGTTTAAGGGCGCCCCCTGGCGTGCGAGGGACTTCCCGAGCGCGCCCGCCGCAATATCATCGCGGACAACGCGCGGCGCCTTTACAAGCTGGCGGAGTAGCGGGCGGCCCGGCGAGCGCCAGGGCGATTCAGCGCAGGCGGACGTTGAACGCCTGTCGTCCCTTCTCGCCCGGGCGCACTTCGAACTGAACCTCGGCGCCTTCGCGCAGATCCTCGAAATAGACCTTCGGCGAGAGCCGCGAGCGATGGAAGAAGACTTCATCGCCGCCGTCGTCCGGAGTGATAAAGCCGAAGCCCTTGTCCTTGATCACTTTCTTGATGGTGCCGTACACATTCGCCTCCGCCAAAGTCCCCCTTTGGCGTTGAGCTTAGCTGGGAGGAGGCTATCATATCCGCCGGACGCCCGCCTGATTGCGGCGCGGTCCATCGACAGCCCTTTCAGTTGTGGAGAGAAACCGGATGCCGAAGGCGGTCACGCTTAAGGAGATTGAAAAAGTTTTCGCGGTGCTCGAGCCGCTCGGGATTTCGCGCGAGGCGGTGATTATCCCGCTGCGTCCCGAACATCCGGGCCGCCTTCGCCGGCTGGCGAACGGAAAGCTCGAGATTACCGTCGAGCGCGAGGACGCCGAGTTCGAGGCATGGCTCAGGAATCTTGAGGGTCAGGTGCGGGAGCTGGCGGGTCTGAAACCGGGCTGAGCTCGATCAGGATCGCGCCATGCTCAACCGCATCGCCCGGACCGGCTGCGATGCGCTTCACCACCCCGGAACCCTCGGCATAGAGCGTCGTCTCCATCTTCATCGCTTCCATTACCAGCAACGGCTGGCCCGGCTCGACGCGCTCGCCCTCGCGCACCAGCACCTGGAGTACCTTGCCGGGCATCGGCGCGCTGACTTCGGGCGTGACCAGGCCATGGGCGGCGCCCGCTCCGCGCTCCGCCACCTGGAGGAACTCGAAGCTGGCAGGACCGGCGGACACGATGATCACGTCGCGGCGCCGGCTCGCGATGACGCGAATCCGCCGTCCCTCGACGGTGAGGATCGTGCTGCCGTCGGCAAGCGGCTCGGCCCGCGCGCCGATTTCGCGCCCGTCGATTCGCACCCGCAGGCTCGCGCCGTCGCGTGAAGTCAGTTCGACCTCGAACTCGCGCGGATCGCCGGGCCGCCTGAGTCTCATCGGCGGCTCCACAGCTCAAAGCGTGAAAGCCGCTCCCAGGGCGAGTGCGAGGCGACCGGTGCACTCGATTGCCGAGCCGCGAGTTGCTGCTCGGCGCCGAACCCGCCCTCGGCGGCCATCGCGCCGGCAATGAGGGCGGCTTTGATCTCGGTCTGGCCGGGACGCCAGGGGCTAAAGAATTCTTCCAGAAAACGCGTCGATAGCGCCGCCTCGTGAAAAGCTTCGCTTGCGATCACGTCGCGCAGGAAGGCGGCGGTGTGGCGCACGCCGAGGATCGAGAACTCCGTGAGCGCCGCGGCCAGGCGCTCGCGCGCCTCAGACCGGTCCGCACCCCAGCATACGAGCTTGGCCAGCATGCCGTCGTACCAGGTCGAAACTTCGAGTCCGGCCGCCAGATGCGTGTCGACGCGGACGCCGGGGCCGGCCGGAAGGTTCAGGTAGAGGACGCGGCCGGCGACCGGCTGGAAGCCGCGCTCGGCGTCCTCGGCATAGATGCGGCATTCGATCGCGTGGCCCCTCGGCACGGGAGGATCCGGGATCGGTTCCCCCGCCGCGATCCTGAGCTGCTCGGCCACCAGATCGCATCCGAAGCGCATCTCGGTCACCGGATGCTCGACCTGGAGCCGGGTGTTGGCTTCGAGAAAGTAGAAAATCGCGCCGTCGACCAGGAACTCGGCGGTGCCGGCATTGACGTACGCGGCGGCGCGGAAGAGGCTCAGCGCCGCCTCCGCCATCCGGGCACGCATCGCATCGTCGAGTCCGGGCGCGGGCGATTCCTCGATGATCTTCTGATGGCGCCGCTGAATCGAGCAATCACGCTCCCCGAGCGCAACCAGTTTTCCCTGCTGGTCGCCCAGCACCTGCACCTCGACGTGGCGGGGACGGGCTAGGTACTTC
>JBGPMT010000285.1:0-4373 GCA_041487135.1 Binataceae bacterium (SeqCode)
CTTCCCCGCCGCTGAACCCGGCGACCGCCATCGCCATCCGCAGGATCTGTTCCTGGAAAAGCGGCACCCCCAGCGTGCGCCGCAGGATCGGCTCGAGCGAGGGATGGGCGTAACGCACCGGGATACGCCCGGCGCGGCGGTCGAGATAGGGATGGACCATGCGGCCGACGATCGGGCCGGGGCGAATGATCGCGACCTCGACCACCAGGTCGTAAAAACAGCGCGGCTTCATCCGCGGCAGCGTCGCCATCTGCGCGCGGCTTTCGACCTGGAACACGCCGATCGTGTCGGCCCGCTGCAGCATCGCGTAGACCTCCGGATCGTCGGGTGGCAGAAGAGCCAGGTCGAGCGCGACGCCCGCATGCTCCCTGACCAGCGGGATCGCCGCTTCGAGCACCGCCAGCATCCCGAGGCCGAGCAGGTCGATCTTGATAATCCCGAGGTCGGCGCAATCCTCCTTGTCCCACTGAATCACCACCCGGCCGGGCATCGTGGCCGGCTCGAGCGGCGCGATTTCGTCGATCGGTCCCGCCGCGATCACCATCCCGCCGCTATGCTGGCCGAGATGGCGCGGGAGGCTCTGGATACGGCGCATCAGCTCGACCAGCATCCGGATGCGCGGCGCGGCCGCGTCGATTCCGCCCTGCTTGAGCAGCGCGGCGTAGTCGTCGCGATCGTCGCGGAACTCGTAGGCGCGGGCGAGCCGCGCCAGGCGCTCGACCTGGTCGGGCGCGAAGCCCAGCACCTTGGCGATTTCGCGCACGGCGCTGCGCGTGCGATAGGTAATCACGTTGGCGGTCATCGCGGCGCCGCGTTCGCCGTAGCGGCGATAGAGATACTGGATGACGCGCTCGCGCTGGTCGCCGCTGGGCAGATCGAGATCGATATCCGGCCATTCGCCCCGTTCCTCGGACAGGAAACGTTCGAACAGCAGCTCCATCCTGACGGCGTCGACCGCGGTGATTCCCAGCGCGTAGCAGACCGCGCTGTTGGCGGCCGAGCCGCGGCCCTGCGCCATGATCCGCTGCTCGCGGCAGAACTGGACGATGTCCCAGACGATCAGGAAGTAGCCGGCGAGCTTCAAGCGCGCGATCATGCCGAGCTCGTGTTCGAGCTGGCGGCGGGTGCGATCGTCGAGCCGCGCGCCCCAGCGCTCGCGCGCGCCGGCATAGGTAAGGATGCGCAGGTAGCTGTCGGGCGTTTCGCCCGGTGGCAGCGGATAATCGGGGAATCGATAGCCGAGATCCTTGAGCGTGAACTCGCAGCGCGCGGCGATTTCCCAACTGGCGGCGAGCGTGTGCGGCAAATCGCGGAACAGCGCCGCCATCGCGGCGCCCGGCTTCAGGTAACGTTCGGCATTCGCCCACAACGCCCGCCCGGCGGCGTCCAGCGTGGTCTTGAGCCGGATACAGGTGAGCACATCGAGCAGCGCGCGATTTTTTTCACCGCCGTCATCCGCCGGACCGTCCTGCGCGGGTGAAAAGCAGACGTCGTTGGTCGCGACCGTCGGGATGCGGCCGGCGGCGGCGAGCGCGAGCAGCTTGCGGTTGAGACGCTCCTCGTCGGGATCGAGATGGCGCTGCAGGTCGATGAAGAGATTGCCGCGGCCGAAGATCGCGCCGAGCCGCTGCATCAGCGGCCGGGGATCCTCGCCGCGCACCAGCATCCGCGCCAGCGGGCTGCGCACGCCGCCGGCCAGGCAGATCATCCCGGCGCCGAAGCGTTCGAGATCGTCGAGCGTGAGCCGCGCCGCATCCTTGGGCGGATATTTCGGCGGCGGCGCGGCGAAGACCGCCGGCTCGTCATCGCCGCCATCGGAGGGCAGGGCGGATTTCGATCGCCGAGCCGGCGCCGTCTCAAGCGGGCGCAGCTTGGCGGCGGTGATCATCCGGCAGAGATTTTTGTAGCGCTCGCGGTCGGGCACCAGGAGATAGAGGCGGCTCTCGTCCTCCAGCGTCAGCTCGGCGCCGACGATCGCTTTGACCCCGGCCTGGCCTGCGGCGTGATAAAAGCGCGGCGCGCCATAAAGTCCGTCGCGATCGCCCAGGGCGATCGCCGAATAGCCCAGCGCAGCGGCGCGATCGACCAGATCCTCGGGCAGGGCGGCGCCCTCGAGGAAGCTGAAAGCGCTCCGGGCGCGCAACTCGACGTAGCGCTCAGTCATAGATTCCGTCTACGAACCAGCGGTCCGTATGCCGGTCGCGGTAGGCCCGGTAGACGGCGCCGTCGCCCAAGGCGAGGTCGTAGTAATCGCGCGCGAAGGCCCGCCCCGCGCCATTCCACCATTCGCCGTCGCGCCGCCAAGGTCCCGCGATCGAGACGACGCGCGCGGCCAGCCGCTGGCCGCGGACGAATTCGGGCATACCGCGATCGCACATCACCTCGACTTCCTCGGCCGGCCGAATTGCGCGGATCGTGAGGCGTGTGACGTTGCCTTTTGGCGGCGGCTCGGCGACGGTGGCCGGCGGCGCGGGCGCGAAAGCCAGCAGTTGCACGGCCTCGGGCCGCCATGAATCCTGCGGGCTGAGCATCCCAACCTGATCGGGACCGCACAGCGCGGCCAGCCGCGCGATGGTGGTTTCGAGGCGGCCGGGCACGGGCGTGGGCGGCGTGAACATATCGGTCTGGGCGGGACGCGGGACCCGCGCTTCGACGCTAATCGCGATCGCTTCGACCGCGGCGGCGGGCGGTGCCGCCTCGATACTCAGCATGACCAGCGTGAGCAGCGCGCGGACGTCGTTGGTGGCGGCGGCCACCGCCACCCGGCGCTGATCGCGGCTCCGATCGCACAGCCCGAACTCGATCGCGATATCGCCGGCCACCAGGCCGCGCAGCTCAAGGCGATCGATGGTCCGCTCGAGCATCGGGCGAATCAGAAAACCGAGCGGTTCCAGATTTTCGACGCCATATTCGAGCTCGAGCTTTTCGATAAAGTTCTCGCAATGCCGGCGGGGAACAAACAGGGCGAGCCGCTCTCCGCGCGCCAGCCGGACCAGCTCGAGGCCGCCCGCGCCGAGCCGGCTTGCGACCGCGCGCGGATCGAGCCGCGCGAGATCGCCCAGGCGGCGGATTCCCCAACGCGCCAGGACCAGTTCGAGATCGCGACCCGGCTTCCGCTCCAGGTCGAGCACCTCGAGCGGCAGCCAGTCGAGGAACTCGCGTTCCATGCCGGGCGCGATCACCCGCATCCCGCCGCATCGGGCGGCCAGGTAGGCTACCTCTTTGCTGGCACCGATCCCGACCGCGACTTCCAGCCCGACGCGGTGCGCACGGCTGGTCAGTTCGGCGGCGATCGCGGCTTCCGCGCCGTCGTTGGCAGGGGCGTCGGCGCTATCGGAATCGATACGCCGCGAATGGCTGAACAGGCGCGCGAGTCCCTCGAGATCGAGCCATGCGCGATCCGGCTCGCCCGCCTCGACCAGCGGCGAAACCGACTCGGCGGCATCGAGGATCGCGTCGAAGGCCGAGCGCTCGGAATGCGGCGAGCGGCGCGCGATCAGGATCTCGGGCGCGATCGCGCGGGCCTGCGCCGCGGTCATACCAACGCGCACGCCGGCGGCGGCGGCCTCGGGCGATACGGCAATCAGTTCGGCATGCGGGGCGGGGTTGGCGCTGAGCGCGACGGGACGTTCGCGCAGTTCGGGATTGGAACGGAGCATCGCGGCGATCGGAAGATCGGGAATCAGAAGGCATGCGATCCGGCCCATGGCGACGATTACCGTGCGTCAAAATCGTTCTTCTTGGACGGTTACGGACGCATCCCGATGCCCTCCCGACAGGTCGGGCCGAGCGCCGGGATCGATTTCCGCTTGCCAGGCCGCGGCAATACCGGCGCCGCCCAGCTTGTTGCGCGCCACCCGTGCGTCGATCGCGAAGCCGTCGAACAGCATCGGAGTCGACCGGGAGGGACGGCTGAAGCGCGCATCGCTATGAATGAGGCTCAGGGTCAGTGCGGCGAAGGTGCCGCAAATCCGGCGGGTGGCGAGAATCAGCACGGCGGTCGAGGTGCGTTCAGCACGGCGGGCCATCCTCAATGCGGCGCTCGGCATCAGCGGAAAGGATCGATCACCGAAATCGATGACGATCAGGCCGAATCCGCCGGTTTCCAGGGCCAGTTCCGCCGCCTTGAGGAAGTTTTTTTCACGCTGCCGCTCAAGCCGGGGTTGACGGCCGGAACAACAGACCCACAGCACGCGCGCGAGGTCGACCCCTGCCGACCGCATACTCAACGGATCGAAGGCGCCGGCAAAATCGATCCAGGCGGCGACTTCGCCCCGGCCGGTGGCGCGCGCGAGGAAGGAAGCGGCCAGCGAGGTCTTGCCCAGTCCCGCGCATCCGGTGATCTCGTTGATCCGGCCGCGAACCAAACCGCC
>JBGPMT010000286.1:0-4364 GCA_041487135.1 Binataceae bacterium (SeqCode)
GACCCAGTACGGCGTGCTGTTCTATCAGAATCAGGGCGGCAGCGCCGGGATGCCGGGCATCGTGGTCCAGAACATGAACATCCACAATACCGGCCCGGCCACGGACGATGGCCACTACCGCAACCAGTTGATGTTTCTGGATGAGAACGGGGGCGCGGACGGAGTGCGGTTCTTGCACAACACAGCCAACACCTGCGGAGGCCATAATTGCATCCAGATTCAACATGATGTTGGTGGTCCGGTCATCGATGGCAATATCTGTTGGGGCTGGATTCACAACTGCATCGATGTGAAGGGGGTTAAGGGGGCTATGGTCAGCAATAATGTAGCTCATGGACCAGCCGCTGACGGCGCTGCCTTCTATATAGAGAATACGGAAATCCCGGCCGCGGATGTGACCTGGATGGGAAATGTCGTCTATAACGCGCCCAACGGCTTCGAATGCGAGGGTGGCGGCGGCACTTCAAGCCAGTCGGTGACCTGCCGTGCCTACAACAACACTGTCTATACCGGCACGCAGAGCGCCATTGTGACCGGAGACGATTGCACGCAGCCCATCACCTGGGACGTGCGCAACGACATCCTCGATACCACCGACGCTACCTACATCCCATCCAGTTGCTCGAACCGTCACATGACTTGGGATTACAACGACGACTGTGGCAGTCAGGGGACGTGTACCAGTCTCTACGTGGGCCTGCACGACTTAAACGGCGTGAACCCCGACTACATGAATGCCAGCGGCAACCCGCCGGATTTCCATCTGCAGGCTGGCAGCCCGCTGATCAACGCGGCTCAAAAAGGTCTGATGCCGAATAATAATAATATTGGAGCCTACTAGGTTCAGGCTTAGGCGCAAAGGATGATGGGGTTCCGGCGCGAAGCTCGCCCGATGCGCGCGCCGCAGAGGCGGAGCTCGCCGATGCCGATGGGGTCGGGACGGCGCTGGTGCGCGGCGAAGAGCTGCGCCTGGTGGTTGACGACCCGCGCCGCCGAATCGGCGAGCTTCGCGCCCGCCTGGAAGCCGCCTCGATTCCGTTTCGCGCCCTGGTCGAAGTTCCACCCAGCGTGGAGGACGTGTTCGTCGACTCGATCAGCCGCCTGCGCAGCCCCGCACGCGCCGTTCCATGAACTCTACCGACAGTTCCGTGATGGTCGAAAACCTGGTCAAGCGCTTCGGCCGCTTCGTGGCGGTCGACCGAATCAGCTTCTCGATAGCGAGCGGCGAAATTTTCGGTTTTCTGGGTCCTAATGGCTCCGGCAAATCCACCACCATAAGGATGCTATGTGGATTGCTCACGCCGAGCGCCGGACGGGCGCTGGTCGGCGGCATTGACGTGGCGCTCAACCCCGAGGCGGTGCGCCAGAATATCGGCTACATGTCGCAGAAGTTTTCGCTCTACGGCGATCTGACCGTCAGCGAGAACCTGCGCTTCTTTGCCGGACTTTACAGCGTTCCTGATAACCTCGCGCGCGAGCGAATCGCGTGGGCGCTCGCGATGGCGGATTTGGCCGGCCATGACGATGCCATCACGCGCGACCTCTCCGGCGGACTCAAGCAGCGGCTGGCGCTGGGATGCGCCGTGCTCCATCGTCCGGCCGTGCTGTTTCTCGACGAGCCGACTTCAGGAGTCGATCCACTCTCACGCCGTCGTTTCTGGAATCTGATCCGCCAGATGGCGGCCAATGATGTCACTGTTTTCGTCACCACGCATTACATGGAAGAGGCCGAGTACTGTAACCGGCTGGCGTTTATCGACCGTGGCCGTTTGATCGCCCTTGGCACACCCACCGAGCTCAAGCGTCGGATGACGGGGGAGTTGTTGCTGATCGAGGCGTCCGAGCTCAGCCGCGCGCTCGAGGCGTTGCATTCCTCACCCGGCGTGATCGAGGCGGCGCTGTTCGGCGACGCGCTGCACGTTGTGGTTGACGATGCAGCCGGCGCGCTTCCGGCGCTCACTGACCTCCTGGGGGCGGCTGGAGTCGCAGTCGGTTCGATTGCGAAGATCGAACCGAGCCTCGAGGACGTGTTCGTATCGCTTACCGGCAAGCGGGCCGGCGCGGGAGAGAGAAGCTAACGATGGGCTGGAACCGCGTCGTCGCGATGGCGCGCAAGGAAACTATTCAGATTGCGCGCGACTGGCGCAGCCTTGCGATCGTGCTCGTAATGCCGATAGCGCTGACCTTGATCGACGGCTACGCGGTCGCGCTCGATGTCAGGCACGTGCCGACCTGCGCGCTCGATCGCGAAGGCAGCCAGGCAAGCCAGAATCTGCTCCATCGTTTCCGCGCTTCGCAGTACTTCAGGATGCTCGGCACAGTCACGAACTATCCGGAGCTGACGCGCGAGATCGACTCCGGCCGCTGCATGCTGGGGATCGCGATCCCGCACGACTTCTCAAAGCGGGTCCGCGATGGCGGCGAGGTTGGCGTACAGGCGATTCTCGACGCGAGCGACAACAACACTGCGCAAATCGTCATCGGCTACGCACAAGCTGTGATCGCGGGCTACTCGGCCGATACGCAGATCGGCTGGCTGCGTAGCCACGGAGTGACCGACGTCAGTTTCCCGCTAAGAGTCGATGCGCGCACCTGGTTCAATGAAGACCTCGAGAGCCGTAACTTCATCCTGCCCGGCGTAATCGCGATTGTGATGGCCATGATCGGCTCGTTTCTCACCGCGCTTACCGTCGCGCGCGAATGGGAGCGCGGCACGATGGAGCAGCTCATCTCGACGCCGGTCACTCCGCTGGAGATTCTCCTCGGCAAGCTGGCGCCGTATTTCGTGATCGGGATGGTCGCGACCGCGCTTTGCGCGTCGGTCGGAATCCTGTGGTTCGAGGTACCCTTCCGCGGCCGCCTGATCACGCTGTTCGTAACCTCGGCGCTGTTCCTGGCGGTCGTGCTCGCCACTGGTTTCTGGATTTCGGTGGCCTCCCGCACCCAGCTCGTCGCCAGCCAGACCGCGATGGTGGTGACCTACATGCCGGCTTTCATGCTCTCCGGATTCGTGTTTCCAATCGATCAGATGCCATGGTTGATTCGCATCGTCACCTACCTCGTGCCGGCGCGCTACTACGACACCATTCTGCGCGCGATCTTCCTCAAGGGGGTCGGCGTGAGCACGCTGATCGGCGAGATATTGCCGCTAGTGCTTATGACCATAATCATCGGGGCGTTCGCACTACGCTCATTCAAGAAGCAACTGCTCTAGGTGGGATGCCAGATGTTCAAGCGGCTGCGGCACATGATGCGCAAGGAGTTCATACAACTGCTGCGCGATCCGCGCTCGCGCTTTGTGCTCTTCATGCCCGCGATCGCGCAGATGATAGTGTTCGGGTATGCGGCAACTTTCGAGCTGCGTCATATTCCGGCCGCCGTGCTGGACCGTGACTCCAGCGCCGAGAGCCGCGATCTTATCTCCCGCTTCACGAGCAATCCCTATTTCTCGGTGCGCTACCGCGCGCATGATCCCAAAGAGATTCAGTCGCTGATCGATGGCAGCCGTATCGCGATCGCTATCCAAATCCACCCGGGATTCGCCGAGCTTCTGCGCAAGGGCGCCACGGCGCCGGTCCAGCTAATCCTCGACGGCAGCAATTCGAACACCGCACTGATCGCGCTGGGCTACGCCAACTCAATCGCGCAGGAGTTCGCGCTGGACTATCAGCGCGATCGTCTCGAACGCATCGCTCCCGCCCTGCTCCCCCTGGTGCCCGCCGTTACGCTGGAGCAGCGCCCCTGGTTCAATAGCAACTTCAACAGCCGCTGGTATTTCATCCCAAGCCTCATAGCGAGCATCGTGCTGATAACCGTTATGCAACTGACGGCATTCGCGGTAGTACGCGAGCGCGAGTTAGGGACGCTCGAGCAGGTGATGGTGACGCCGATCAGCCGCAGCGAATTCATCCTGGGTAAAACCGTGCCGTTTTTCATGCTCGGGATGGCGGATATGATCGTGGTTGCCACCGTGGGAACGTTGTGGTTTGAGGTGCCGTTCCGCGGCAGTATCGGCGTCCTGACACTGGGCACTACGCTGTTCCTGCTAAGTGCGCTCGGCACGGGGCTGCTAATCTCGACCACCTCCTCCACGCAGCAGCAGGCGATGATAACGGGGCTGTTCTTCCTAGTACCTGCGATCGCGCTCTCCGGACTGGGCACGCCGATAAGTTCGATGCCCGAGGCGCTGCAGTGGATAACGTATCTGAATCCGTTGAGGCATTTTATCGTGGTGTTGCGCGGGGTTTATCTGAAGGGAGTGGGGCTGCCGACGCTGTGGCCGGAGATGATCGCGATGGCGCTGCTGGGAGTGATGCTGCTGTGTGTCAGCGTCTTCCGGTTCCGGAAATCGCTGGATTAGCGAC
>JBGPMT010000287.1:0-4328 GCA_041487135.1 Binataceae bacterium (SeqCode)
GAGAGCGCCTCGTTCGCAACGAGGAGGCCGTCGGTTCGATCCCGATCAGCTCCACACCGATACGAGTGCGAGGCAAGGGTTCTGACAAACCACGAAGAAACCGAGGAACCCCGAATCGATGGCGGCAAAGAGACGCACACCCAAAGGCATCGCGCGCCGCAAGCAGGTCCGCGCCACGAGCGCGCCGCGCAAGGGCGCGCCCGCCGATTTGGCGTCGCGGCAGGGCGACCTCGAGATCTTCGAGGTTCATCGCCGCTTCATCCAGGTGATGGAGGGTGACCGGCTGCTCACGGTCAGCGCCGAGACCCGCGGCCATTACCTGACCGTGATGCGTTCGCTGACCGTCAAGCTCTCCGTGCCGGGCAAGCCGATCTCCGAGATAATCAGCGAGATCATGTCGGAAGCCGCCCCCTTGATTTTCCAGGTGATGCAGCACTGACGCGGGCCAGCCGCGGAGTCGTCAGCGGCTCTCGGCCTGGGTGCATTCCGGTTCGGCAGGCATCGCGATCTCCGCGTAGCGCCATTGTTTGTGGAACTGGCGATCGACCGCGGCTACATCGTCTGGCTTGCCTTCGGCCCGCAAGGCGCGCGCGAGCCCGTTGAGCGATCGCGGATTGCCAGGATTGCGTCTTAAGTCTTCGCGATAAACCGCTTCGGCTGCGTCGGGCCTGTCACAAGCCAGAAGCTCCCGGCCCAACACCTCGCGCACCGGGAAGTACCAGATCGGCGGCTCCTCGTAGTAGAGCGCATCCTGCAGCCTGACGGCTTCGGTCAGGTCGCGTACCGCCGCTTGATGATCGCCGCGCCACGCGGCGGTCTGTCCCCTGAGCGCCAGCGACGCGACCTTCAACACATCCCGGGCGTGGTTGTTGTCGCCGACCAGACGCTGCTGCGGCATCGCGGCCGTAATCGCGTCCAGCCGGCGTTGTTCCCGGGAGGCCGCCGTGAAGCGGCCGCGCGCCGCCATCGCGAGGCCGCGCGCATAGCGCCACATCCCGTTGGTGTACGCGAGATCGACGGGCGGCGGCGGTTCGATCAGAATCGCGTCCCAGTCAGCGAAGCGCGCCTCCGCATAGTAGGGCATCGGGAGAAAGAATTCGGCGACCGGTATCTCGCGCACCAACTGCAGCGGGACATGCTTGAGCAGTTCCCGGGCGCTGCTGATCGCGAGCGTCTTGCGCCCTTCCATCATCGCCGCATACGAGAGGAACTGGAAATTATGCGGGTAATAGACCTCTGCGTAGAGCCCGTCCTCGTGACTCAGGCGAAAAAAATTACGATCCGCCTCGATCGCGCCCAGGTTGGTTTCAGCGGCCTCGTGGTAGCGCCCGATCCGGAGATAGATGTGCGACGGCATATGCACCAGATGGCCCGCGGCGGGGGCGAGGCCCGCCAGCCGATCGGCACTGGCCAGCGCGCGTCCCGGGTCGGGCGATGCCTCGACCGCATGGATGTAGTAGTGATTCGCGCCGATATGATCCGGATGCGATCTCAGCACGCGCTCGAGGGTCGCGGTTATCTCGGGCGTGCCCGGAGCCGGCTTCCCGTCGCTGGTCCATAGCTGCCAGGGATCGAGATCCATCAGCGCTTCCGCGAACAGGACCTGGATGTCCGGATCGTCGGGATAGCGATGGGCGACGGCGCGCATCGCAGCGGCATAAGCCTGGTCGCGTGCGGGGGTCTCTTTGCCATCGGGTCCGTAGCGCTGCTTGAGCGCGGCGATCAGGTCGCGCTCGACCGGGCTGACGCCAGAGGCCAGCGATTCGGCCCGCGTGATCGCGGCCCACGCCCGTCGGCCCCGCTCCTGGTCACCGGGGATATTGTAGTTCGGTCCCAGCACCAGCGCGGTTCCCCAGTAAGCCATCGCCATCCCGGGGTCGAGCCGCGCCGCCTCGCCGAATGATAATTCCGCTTCGTCGTGATTAAACCCGTAATCGAACGCCAGCCCCTGGTCGAAATATTTCTGCACCTGCGGCGATTTGGTGGAGACTGTATGATGGACTCGACCGAGACCCGCGAAGAGCATCGGCTCGCCGGTCGCCTTGACCGGTGCGCCGGTCGCCTTCCCCATCTGCGCCATTCCGTTCGGCTGTGCAGCCGCAGCCACTGCGATTGCGAGAACAGCGATGACGATCGCTGCGCAGGCCGATGGTTTCATGGGGCGCCCTCGAAATCTCGCAGGATAAGTCAGGGTAATATCGTCGCGCGCCAATTGTTTGTAAATACAAGGACGGCGTGCTCGAAATTACCATGGTTGGCCGGCGCTTGAGAATCTTGCTGGTCGGCGCGATCGCGCTTTGCGGATGCGCCGGCGGGGCGACCTGGAATCCTCAACTATGGGGGCGCGAATCGGCGCGGCGTCAGATTGCCGAGATGCGCGCGCAGGCTGACCAGTATCGAGAGCAGGGCGACGCGGCCCAACGCGCCGGCGATCGCAAGGCGGCACTCTACGACTGGCAGGAGTCAGCCTATCTCCAGACCCGCGCCAACCAGACCGAAGCGACACTGCACTAGCGTCGTCGATTCACACGTCTGGAGGCGTAGCGCCTCACGCCTCCAGGGCGTAGGCGGCCTCGTTGTGTTCGCTCAGGTCGAGGCCTATCACTTCGCTCTCATCGACGACCCGCAGGCCGACCACTGCGTCGACGATCTTGAGCAGAATCAGGCTGCCGACAAACGCCAGCACGATAGTCGCGAGCACCGCGATCGCCTGGATCAGGAGCTGGCGCGGATTGCCGAACAACAATCCGTTCGCGCCCGCCGCGTTGACCGCGACTTCGGCGAACAGCCCCGTCGCGAGCGCCCCCCAGATACCGCCGACCGCATGCACGCCGACCACGTCGAGTGCGTCGTCATAGCCCAAACGCGGTTTCATCCGCACCGCCATGAAACAGACGATGCCCGCAACGAAGCCGATTACCAGCGAGGGGAGAGGCGATACATAGCCCGAGGCGGGCGTGATCGCGACCAGGCCCGCGACCACGCCGCTGGCCGCGCCGAGCACGGTCGGCTTCCCGGTGACGATCCATTCCGCGAGCATCCAGCCCAGCGCCGCGGCGGCAGCGCCCGCATGGGTGGCGACAAAGGCTGACACGGCGAGGCCGTTGGCGGCCAGCGCGCTGCCCGCATTGAAGCCGAACCATCCGACCCACAGCAGGCCCGCGCCGGTCAGGGTCAGAGTCAGGTTATGCGGCGGCATCGGCTCGCGCAGATAGCCGCGCCGCCGTCCGATCACGAGCGCCGCGGCCAGCGCCGAGACTCCCGACGAGATATGGACGACCGTGCCGCCGGCGAAGTCGAGCGCGCCGAGCTGATGGAGCCATCCGCCGGGCGACCATACCCAGTGCGCGAGCGGGTCGTAGATGAGCGTGGTCCACAGCAGGCTGAAGAGCAGAAATCCTCTGAACGAGATGCGCTCGGCGAACGTCCCGGTAATCAATGCCGGCGTAATTATGGCGAACATGCACTGGAACATCATGAAGGCCTGATGCGGGATGGTCGCCGAGTAGTCGGGGTAAGGCAGCGTCGCGCTGACATGATGAAGCCCCAGCCATCCCAGTCCGCCGACGATCGATGAGCCCGGCGAGAAGGCGAGACTGTAGCCGAACAATATCCACTGCACCGAGACCACGGCGGCCAGGATGAAGCTGTGCATCAGGGTGGAGAGCACGTTCTTGCGCCTCACCATCCCGCCGTAGAACAAAGCGAGACCCGGCGTGGTCATCAGAAGCACGAGTGCTGCCGAGGTGAGGGTCCAGCAAGTATCCGCTCCACTAATTTTGGCAGCGTCGTCCGCGGCATAGGCCGCGCCGGTCGCCGCCAGCAGCGGGATCAGGAACAGGCCCGGGTTTATCAGCTTCCGCATCGATGAGCGCATCATTGCCTCCCCCACGCAAATACGACGTTCCTCACAACAGCAGGTATTCACCTACTGCCAACAAGCGGGTCAGCGGCGGCACGCGACGGTGCGTATAGGTCCCGCCCGATGGCTGCCCAAACTTGGGCATCTTTCTTGACAGAACTTGGAGCAAGCGACAAGGAAAAGAGGGAAAGAGTCAGCTTTGTGTCACGCGATCGCGCGTGTAGACATGTTCCCAAAATCGGTTTCCGGTCTCGTACCAGGTGCGGCTCGGGCGCTCACGAAGCGCGAGCGCAACCGGCTCACCAGCCATCCTTATCGCCTTTATCCGGCTCCGATCCTGAAGCAGCGCGATGTCCTTGAGCGGGTTTCCGTCGATCGCCAGAAGATCGGCGATCCTGCCAGGCTCTATTGCGCCGAGCCGCTGGCCATCGCGCAGGATACGCGCATTGATCGAGGTTGTGCTGAC
>JBGPMT010000288.1:0-4328 GCA_041487135.1 Binataceae bacterium (SeqCode)
GGAAACCAACGCCCATCCCCATCAGGCCGGCCCGGTGGCCGTGATTCACAACGGGATTATCGAAAACTATGTCGAGCTGCGCGCGGCGCTGGCCGGACGCGGCCATAAGCTCGCCTCGGAGACCGACACCGAGCTGGTGTCGCATCTGATCGAGGAGCGTCTCAAAGACGGGCGCGGACTCGGCGCGGCGGTGCGGGCCGCGATCGCGGAGCTGCGCGGCTCGTTCTCGATCGTGGTCCTGTCCGAGACTGACCCCGGGATGCTGGTCGCGGCGAAAACCGCGACTCCGCTGGTGCTGGGGCTGGGCGAGGGCGAGAACTTCGTCGCCTCCGATATCCCGGCGATTCTCGAGCATACCCGCCGCGTGATCGTGCTCGAAGACGGCGAGATGGCGGAGGTCCGCGCGGATGGCGTGCGCCTGATGAATTTCGACGGCGGGCCGATCGAGCGCCAACCTCGCCAGATCGAATGGGACGCGGTGGCCGCGACCAAGGCCGGCTTTCAGCATTACCTGCGCAAGGAGATCGCCGAGCAGCCGCAGGCCTGGATCAACACGCTCGCCGGCCGCGCCAGCGCCGGGGCCGGAAGCGTGCGGCTCGACGAAGATCCGTTCGGCGCCGCCGGTCCCCAGGCGATCGCGCGGGTGGTAATGGTCAGTGCGGGCGCGTCGTGGATTTCATCGCTGGTCGGCAAGTTCATGATCGAGGAGTTGTGCGGGCTCCCGACCGAGGTCGACTACTCGGCCGAGTTCCGCTACCGCAACCCCGCGATCGACGCACGCACCCTGCTGGTCGCCGTTTCGCAGTCGGGCGAGACCGCAGATACGCTGGCCGCGATGGAGGAGGGGCGGCGGCGCGGCGCGCGGATGCTGGCGATCACCAACACCGTCGATTCCTCGATCGCGCGCAAGGCCGACGCCCGGCTCTACACGCGCTGCGGCCCGGAGATCAGCGTCACCACCACCAAGTGTTTCCTCACCCAAATCGAGGCCTATTACCTGTTCGCGCTGCATACCGCCGCCCGGATGGGCAGGCTCAGCGAAGCCGAGGTCGAAAAACGGCTGCAGCCGATGTTCGCGATTCCGGCGCAGATCGAGAAAGTGCTCGCCACCGAAAAGCAAATCCAGAAGATCGCGCGCAAGTACAGCCGCGCGCGCGACTTCCTCTACCTCGGCCGCGGCATCAACTACCCGATCGCGCTCGAAGGCGCGCTCAAGCTCAAGGAAATTTCCTATATCCACGCCGAAGGCTATCCGGCCGGCGAGATGAAGCACGGACCAATTGCGCTGATCGACGACGAGATGCCGGTGGTGGTGATAATCCCCAACGACAGCGTCTTCGAGAAGACCATGTCGAACCTCAAGGAAGTCGAGTCGCGCAACGGCCGGATAATCGCCGTGACCGACCATCGCACGCCCGAGCTCGAAGAGGTGGCGATGGAGATTATCGACGTGCCGACGACCGATCGGATGCTGATGCCGGTGCTGACCACGGTGCCACTGCAGTTGCTCGCCTACCATATCGCGGTCTATCGCGGCACCGACGTCGATCAGCCGCGCAATCTCGCCAAGTCGGTCACGGTGGAGTGAGGCGGGGCAGAGCCCTGCACCCATCGACTACGATCCGGCGGTTACCAACAACGATCAGCCCTGCCGCCTTTTCCGGGAAAGACCCATCGCTCCGCGGCGATCCCTCGACTTCGCTCGCGATGCTCGCGTTACTTCCGAAAGGAAAGACCGGGATTCTTCGCTGCGCTCAGAATGACAAGGCGCAAGACCGTACTCGCCGGGTGCGGGGCTCAGCCCTGCTACTCGTACCGGAGCGCTTCGATCGGATCGAGCAGCGCGGCCTTGCGCGCCGGGTAGTAGCCGAAGAACACGCCGACGCCGGCCGCGAACAGGAACCCGCCGATAATCGAGAGCGGCGAGATCACCGTCGGCCAATGGGCGAGCGTCGAGATAAGCTGGGAGGCGACCACGCCCAGGATTGCCCCGGCCACGCCGCCGATCACGCATAACAGCAGCGCCTCGACCAGGAACTGCATCATGATATGGAAGCGGCGCGCGCCGATCGCCATCCGGATTCCGATCTCGCGCGTCCGCTCGGTGACCGAGACCAGCATGATGTTCATGATGCCGATGCCGCCGACCAGCAGCGAAATCGAGGCGACCGTCGCCAAGAGCAGCGTCATCACGCGGCTCGCGCTTTCGGAAGCCTCGGCGATTTCATTGAGGCTGCGCACGGTGAAATCGTCGTCCTGGCCGGGCTGAGGGTGGTGGCGCCGATGGAGCGTGCGCTGCATCTGCGCCTGCGCCGCATCGACCATCGCCGCGCTCTTCGCCTTGACGTAGATCATGTTGACCACGCCCGAAATCTTGAGCGGATTGCCGAACGGGCTCACGATCGAATTGTTGTTGCTGTAGAGCGAGTTGGTGGTCGGCACGCTCGCATACGGATGCAGCACCGGGTTGTTACCGGGACCGGGAGTGGGCGCGGCCGCGGCGCCCTCGCTGGCCTGCGCGGTGCCAAGCACCTTGCGCTCGGCGGTCAGGAACGGCATCACGACCACGTCGTCCTGGTCCTGGCCCCAGGTCGACTGGCCCTTGGGCGCGAGCACGCCGATCACGCGCAGCGGCGCCCCCTTGACGCGAATGATCGCGCCGATGGGATTCTGTTCTTCACCGAACAGGTTGCGCACCACGGTCTGGCCCAGCAGGCAGACCTCGGCGGCGCTGCGCGCCTCGGCCTGGTTGAAGGCGCGGCCGGCGGCCACCGGCCAATCGCGGACCGTGAAATAGCTCGGCGTGGTGCCGTTGATGCTGGTGCTCCAGTTGCGGTTGCCGTTGACGACCTGCGCGATCTGGCGGTCGAAATAGGCGGTCTCGGCGACCGCGGGGTCTTCCTTAGTAATCGCCTCCGAGTCGGCGACCGTGAGCGTCGAGACGCTGCCGAATCCGGCGCGGACGCCGTTGGCGGTGGTGGCGCCGGGCAGCACCACCAGCAGGTTGGTGCCGAGACTCGCCATCTGCTCCTGCACCTCGAGGCGCGCGCCGTCGCCCACCGCGATCATCGCGATCACGGCGGCGACGCCGATGAAGATCCCGAGCATCGTGAGCGCGGCGCGGAGCTTATTGCGCCGAAGCGCCCGCGCAGCCGCCGTGAAAGCCATCGCGCCAAATCCTCGCCGCTCATCGCCCGCTGCGGTTTCCAAACACGGCGCGCCGGCATGATGCAGAGGCGGCGCCGGCGCGGCGGCGCGCCGTTCGTCCCCGACGATCATACCGTCGCGAAAGGTGACGACCCGGTCGACGTAGGCGGCGACCTCGGGGTCGTGCGTGACGACCATCACCGTGAGTCCGCGCTCGCGGTTGAGCCGCCGGATGAGCTCCATGATCTCAACGGAATTCTTCGAGTCGAGGTTGCCGGTCGGCTCGTCGGCGAGCAGAATCCTGGGATCGTTGACCAGCGCCCGGGCGATCGCGACCCGCTGCTGCTGGCCGCCCGAGAGCTGGTTGGGCAGGCTCGCCTCGCGTCCCTCGAGCCCGACCATCCGCAGCAGATCGCGCGCGCGCTGGACGCCGTCGTTGGAAGCGCGCGCATAGAACAACGGCATCTCGACGTTCTCGCGCGCGCTGGTGCGGGCGAGCAGATTGAAGCTCTGGAAGACGAAGCCGATCCTGGAGCTGCGAATCTCGGCCAGCGCCGGCTCATCGAGCGTGGCGACCTCGACGCCGTCGAGCACGTAGCGCCCGCTGGTGGGCCGGTCGAGGCATCCCAGCAGGTTCATCAGCGTCGATTTCCCGGAACCCGAGGCGCCCATGATCGCGAGAAACTCGCCCGCCGCGACGCGCAGGTTCACGCCGGTGAGCGCCCGCACCTCAACGTCGCCGGCCTGGTAGACCTTGGACAGCTCGACGGTCTCGATTACCGCGGCCATCGCAAACCCGCTAATGGGGGAACCGGGGCGGCGAGAGCGGCGTCGCTTCGGCGTGGATCTCGTCGGTCACGACCTTCTGGCCCGCGGCGAGGTTACCGCTCAGCACCTGCACCCAGGTGCCGTCGCTGAGCCCGGTCTTGAGCGGCACCGGTTCGAGCGTCCCATCGCGCTGGATGAAGACGCGGGCGTTATCCGCCTCCGCGATGGGCGGCGCGCCGGTTGCGGTGGGCTTTGCGCCGGCGCCATCGATTTTCGGCGCGAAGCGCAGCGCTTCGACCGGCACGCGCAACGCGTCGTCGCGCCGGGCGGTGATGATCGTGACGTCGGCGGTCATCCCGGGTTTCAGCAGCAGTTCGGGATTCGCGACGTTCACCACCACGTCATAGGTCACC
>JBGPMT010000289.1:0-4321 GCA_041487135.1 Binataceae bacterium (SeqCode)
CAGGTAGCCGTTATGCAGCGGTGTGTTCGTGCCGCGATTCCAGAAGTTCTCCCAGTTCGGGAAGTACCGATCCTGGAAAATCGCGCCTTCGACCCCGAAGCCGTACCCGAGGATCGGATTATCCCCCAGCTTGGCCATCTCGAACTGCCATGCTTCGGTCCTCCCGGTCAGCGTCATCAGGTCGCGGCCCAAGTAAGCGTTGTCCACGCCGCCCAGCGTGCCATACGCGATCGCCGCGGCGACCATCAGCACTGCGCACAGGGCCACGCCGCGCGCCCGATAGCGCCACAGCGCATAGGCCGCTAGACCCACAGCTATTGCAAGGAACGCGGACCGCGAGTCGGCCATCACCGCGAACACCAGGCTCGCGGCCATGCAGCCAAGCGCTGCGAGTCTCAGTCGCCACTGGCCGGTCCCTGAAAAGCGCAACCAACACAGACCCGCCCCGACCGTGACGACCGCCAACGATCCAATCTCGTTAGGTGCGTTGAAGATTCCGGAGAAGCGGAGGATTCCCGCGTCGTCCAGGTACCAGTTGTAAACCCCCATCGCCGGGTCCTCGCCTTCGCGAAACACACTGGTCGGAAAGACCAACGCCGTGAGCGCGATCAGCCCGAGCAGAATTCCACAGCCCAACATCAAGCGCCCGAACAGACGCTCTTCATCGCGCCGCTCGTGTATCGATTCCACCACCGCCGCGAGCGCCACGAACAGCAGGATATCCGGTACGAGCCGGCCCGCGGAGACGCCTGGCGCCAACGACCAAGCGATCGTCAACCCGCCCCACGCGAAAAACCCGATGAATGCAATGAATCCGCCGCGCCGCAGAAGCTGCGACCGCCATAGCGCCGGCAGCGCCGGGATGCACAGTGCCATCAGGAACGGGTAGCGCAGCCACCATCGCGACTCCGGGTCGACCGGGATCAGGTTCGTGTAGGGCAGCATCTCCTCGAGCGCGAGCGCGAAGATCAGCCAGAGCGGATTGATCGTCGCGACGCGCGCGCACCAGATCAGCAGCACTATTCCGAGCACGCCGAGCAGCGCGAACTCGACGGTGCGCGACGAACTATCGAGCATCACCAAGGCCGCAGCGCCAACCGCGAGGGCGGCGCCGATCAGAACTTCGCGGCCCAGATTGAATGCCGGGGCGCGATACGGGCTCAATTCTTGCGCACTGAATGCCATCGTCTCCTACGAGCGAGTGCGATCGGATTCGATCCTGTGTAAGCGCCTGCAACGCTGGGGCCAAACTTGTGCGAGCCGGATCGTTCCGAAACGACTGGAATTGCCGCGGCCGTGCGAAATCGGTTTCTACCGGAGCGTGGTGCTGCGATTCAGTCATGCGATTCAATGAGTGACGTCGAATTAAGCAGCGACATCCAGGCTCAGTAGGGGTCCAATGGCAACGATGAGAGTGTAAGACCAAGCGGCTGGCGATCAGGCTACTCTTTCGCAGACGCTGACACGATTGGTTTGTAAAAAGCGGAAAAAAAACGCTAGCGATTTGAAAATTCTTCAGGGCCGCGGGCACGCGACCGGTAAGTTTTTCCGAACTTGCGGACCGCGAGTCGAAGAAATCATGGGCTAGCCGCTCCGCGCGATAACAAAACCCTTGATCTTGCGTGCTGGTCCACATGCGGCATGCAATTTGCGCTCGGCCCTGTGAATACTTTCGTGTCTCAGTCGCAGGAGGGTTGCTATTACGTGCCAGCGCCTTCCGCATCAGGAGCAGCGGCGGCGCTCGGCAATTGAACCCAACCCAGCCGCTAGCGTTGCGCTGCCGGCAGGACAGGAGCCATGGAGAATCCTTTGCTAAAGAGGAGGCGGGCATTGATACGAATTCGGCCGGAATGCAGCCCGCGCGGGCGGCACAGCAGTCGATGGTATGCGGCGATCGCGATCGCGATCTGCTGTGGATGTGCGCCGACCGCCCAGCGCGGCGACCTGCCCCCCGGGGCACGCGCGCGGACCGGCGCGCCGGCGCTCTCACCTGAGCAGTGTGTGGCCAACGCCGAAGTCGAGCGCGCCGCATCGGCCGACGACAGCTACGTGATCCAGCCGGGCGACCAGCTGGCGATCGACTTCTACCTCAATCCTGAATTCAACGATCAGGTGGCGGTGCGGCCCGACGGCCAGATCACGCTGCGCATGGCCGGCGATCTGCGGGCCGCGGGCCTGACGCCGGCCGCGCTCGGCAGCGAGATCGACCAAGGCTACCTGAGGGAGCTCAAGTCGCCCGACGCGGTGGTGCACGTCAAGAACATGCCGAACCGCCAGATCTACGTGCAGGGACAGGTAACCAAGCCGGGCGCGTTTCCGCTCGATCCCGGGATGACGACGCTGCAGGCGATCAGCCAGGCGGGCGGAGTTACGAAAGAGGCGAACGATATGGCGCTGTTGATCCGGCGCGACGCGTGCGGCATCCCGCACGGCATCAAGGTCGACCTGGCCGCGGCGACCGAACATCCGGAAGGCAACGAAGATGCGGCCCTGATGCCGCACGACATCCTGGTGGTGCCGCGCAGCACGATCGCCAACATGGACATGTTCGTCGAGCAGTTCATCAAAGGCCTGTTGCCGGTTCAGCCTTACATCGGACTGCCACTCTAGAGCGGCGCCGGGGACGAGGTTTTCAAGATCATGTACGAACGCGACTTAAACTACTGGACCGAGCTGATCGTGCGGCGCAGGAGCACGGTGCTGCAGATCGGCGCGGCGCTGTTCGGCCTGGTTCTACTGGGCACGTTTCTGTGGCCGCCGGTCTACCGATCGACGGCCAAGATTCTGGTGCAGGACAATCGCGCCCAGTACCTGGTCTCGCCCAATCTGGAGGCCAGCTCGCCCGAGCGCTCGGCGGTGATGGTCAAGCCGGTGAGCGAGGAGGATCTCAACTCCGAGGTCGAGCTTCTGACCAGCACCTATCTGATCAAGCATGCGATCGCCAACCTGACGCCGCCGCCGAGCTACGGCGGGCCCGGCGCGCAATTTCACGATGCCTTCGAGCTGACGCTCAATCTGCCCAGGATCGGCTACCACATTTTGCACGGAACGCCGACCCTGACGCCGAGCGATCAATGGGCGCTGGCCCTGGAGCGCCATGTATCGTCGTCGCCGATCAAGCGCTCCAACATCATCGAGGTGAGCTTCCGCGCGCACGATCCGGCGTGGTGCAAGAACTTTCTGGCGCGGCTGCTGAACGAGTACCTCGACTACCATGCGCACATCTCCCACGATCCGCAGGCTGAAAAGTTCTTCCAGCAGCAGGCCGGCGAGCTCAAGTCGCAGCTCTACGCCTCGGAGGACAAGCTGCGGGCCTTCCAGTTGCAGAATGGAATTACTGACCTGCCGGCCCAGAAGCAGGCGCTCGTCAACCGGCTCTCAGACCTGGAGGGGCAGTATCAGCGGACTTCGACCGATCTTGCGTTTGCCCGCGAGCAGGTGACAACGCTCCAGGGGCAACTCCAGAGCACGCCGGACCGGATCGCCAAAGAGACCCGCTCGGTGCAGAACCTCGCGCTCCAGCAGCTCAAGCCGCAGATCATGCAGCTTAAGGCCGAGCGCGCGGAGCTGCTGGCCCGCTACCAGCCGACCAGCCAGCGCATCCAGGAGATCGACGCCAAGCTTTCCGCCGCCGAGCGCATCCTCGAGCACGAGGATCATCTGGAAGTGCAGGAGAAGAGCACTGACCTGAACCCGGTATGGGTCAGCATCGATACCGACCTGCAAGAGGCCAAGGTCAAGGCGGTATCGCTGCAGGCGAGCGTCAAGATCCTGGACGGCGCGACCCAGAAGTTGCACAGCCAGCTCGACAAGATGGTGAACGACGCGGTCGGTATGGAGCGGTTGTCGCGGCAGGTGATGACCGATCGTGAGAGCTATCTTTCCTATGTGCGCAAGAGCGAGGAGGCGCGCACCGCACAGGCCCTCAACCTGAACAAGATCCTGAACGTGAGCATCGCGCAGCCGCCGAGTACGCCGCTGCGCCCGATTTTTCCGAACGTGTTGCTCAATCTGATCGTGGGACTCGCGCTGGGATTAGCTTTGGGAGTGGGCGTGGCTTACCTGGAGGAGGCGCAGGACGACCGGATCTTCTCGGCGGCGACGATCGCCGAGGTCAGCAATCTCGAGACGGTTGCGATTCTGCGCAATCAGCCATCGCCATGACCGCCTACTACGAACATTTTGGCCTGAGCGGCCCGCCGTTCCGGTTCGACGCATCGCCCAACACGATCTTCACCGGCGGCCGGGCCCATCGCGAGGCGCTGGCCGCGCTGGAGTGGGGCCTGCGCCATGAGCCGAGCGGCTTCACCCTGCTGGTCGG
>JBGPMT010000290.1:0-4314 GCA_041487135.1 Binataceae bacterium (SeqCode)
AGTCAATCGCAGGGCTTAGCCCTTCCCATGCCTCGCCCAGATTGGGAGAGGCCGCCGCGAAGCGGCGGGAGAGGGTCCGTATTAGCGGCGCAGATGTCCGAGGCGCGCGGCGTCCCTGGTTGTTGCGACTGCTGCCATCAGACGCGACGCGCGCAGCCATCGCGCGCCGCTGCTAAAGACCCTCTCCCTAACCCTCCCCCAATCTGGTGGAGGGGATAGGAAAGAGCGAGGGGGCTCAGCCTTGATGCCTCTCCCGGTCAGGGCGAGGCATCAAGGAAAGTTGTCGGTGATCCGCCGGCCATCGTTTGTCGGGATGAGGGCTCACAGCATGTTGAGCGGGTCGATATCGATCATCAGGCGCACCGCGGCGCGCGCCGCCTCCGGCGCCAGCGCGGCGCGCATCGCGCCCAGCGCCGCGCGCATCTCCTGGAGCGCCGCCGACTTCACCATCACCTGGAACCGGTAGCGGCCCCGCAGCCGTTCGATCGGCGCCGGCGCCGGGCCCAGCACCCGGATCGCGCCATCGCCGGCTGACGCCGCGGCGCGCTTGAGTGCCGCCGCCGCCTCAGCCGCGATCCGCGCCGCCGCCGGCGAATCTTCGCTCTCGATCCGCACCAGCGCCAGGCGTGTGAAGGGCGGATAGCCGAGCTCGCGGCGCAGCGTCAGCTCGCGGCGCATGAAGCGCTCGTAATCCTGATCGCGCGCGGTGCGGATACTGTAATGGCCGGGGGCGTAGGTCTGGATCAGCACGCGGCCCGGACGCTCGCCGCGTCCGGCGCGGCCCGCCACCTGCGTCAGCAGTTGGAAGGTGCGCTCGGCGGAGCGGAAGTCGGGCAGATTCAGCGCGACGTCGGCGAGGCTCACGCCGACCAGGGTGACGCCGGGAACATCGACGCCCTTGGTGACCATCGGGGTGCCGCCCAGGATATCGATCTCGCCGCGCTGAAGGGCAGTGAGCATCCGGGTCCGTTCGCCGCGCCGGCCGCTGGTATCCGAGTCCATCCGCTCGACCCGCGCCGCCGGGACGATCTTTGAGAGCGCCACGACCAGCCGCTCGGTGCCGAAGCCGAGTCCTTCGAGTCCGAGCGCGCGGCACTCGGGACAGGTTTCCGGGGCGGGGCGCCGCTCGCCGCAGTAATGGCATCGCAGCGACCGATCGCGCAGATGGAAGGTCTGGCTGACGCTGCAGTTCGGACAGGTAAGCACCGCGCCGCAGTTATGGCATTGAAGAAAATTGTGATAGCCGCGGCGATTGAGAAACAGGATGGTCTGGCCGCGGGCCGCGAGATTGGCATGGATCGCGGCGACCAGCGGCTCCGAAAGCGGCACCGGCTCGGCCGCGGCCTCGTCGGCGTTCTCGCGGGCGGCCGCATCGCGATTTCCGGGCTTGGGAGCGCCGCGCCGCAGATCGATAATCTCGACCGCGGCGAACGGACGTTCCATCACGCGCCGCACGAGCTTGAGCATCCGGTAGCGCCCTTTGCGCGCGTTGGCCCACGATTCAGCCGACGGCGTGGCCGAGCCCAGCACGACAGGGCAGCGCGCAAACCGGCCCAGCGCGACCGCCAGGTCGCGTGCGTTGTAGCGGATACCCTCTTCGTTCTTGTAGGCGGCGTCGTGCTCCTCGTCGACCACGATCAGGCCCGGGTCGTGGAGCGGGGCGAAGATCGCCGAGCGCGGCCCGATCATAATGCGGGCGCGGCCCGAGAGCGCGGCGCGCCAGTTGGCCCATCGCTCGGCGACGTTCTGCGCGCTGTGCGCGATCGCGACCAGCGCTCCGAAGCGGCGGCGGAAAGCGCGGACCAGTTGGTCGGTAAGCGCGATCTCGGGCACCAGCAGGATTACGTTGCGCCCATGGCCGAGCGCGCGCGCGGCCAGGCTCAGATAGATCTCGGTCTTGCCGCTCGCCGTCACCCCCCACAAGAGAAAAGTTTCGTAGCGCCGAGCGTCGATGGCCGGCGCGATCGCGTTGAACGCCGCCTGCTGCTCGTCGTTCATCGTAAGCGGCGCTTCGGTCTCGTCGTCGCCATGCGCCGTTAGATCGGCGTTCTCCGCGGGCTCGCCGGGCTCGATTTCGATCCATCCGCGCGCCTTGAGCATCCGGAGCGCCGGACCGATCTCGCCCAGACGCGTCTTGAGCTCGTCGAGCGGCATTCCTTCGGATGGAGCGCCGGCGAGCATCCGCATGATTTCGCGCTGGCGCCGGCCGCGAATCTTCAATTGATTCGGATCGATCGCGGTGCGGACTCGCAGGCGGACGGGCTCGCGATGGCGTCCGACGGTCGCGGTCTCCTCGGCGAGGATTCGCTCGGTAACCAGCCGGCCAAGCGCCGCGTTTATCTCCCGGTCGGACCCCAGGCGGCGGAGCTGGCGCGGCGTCATCGGCCGGCGCTCCAGCGCCGCCACGATTTCGCGTTCAAGGGGAGTGAGCGAGGCGAGCATCAGGGGCGCGGGCGCCGCGTCCAGCCGGTAGCGGCGGTGCGATTCGATCCGCGCCAGTCCCGGCACGACGCTCCGATAGGCCTCGGCAATCGGCGCCATGTAGTAGCTCGCGAGAAAGTTGAGCAGTTCGAGATGGGGCCGGTCGAAGAGCGGCTGCGGCTCGAGAATTTCGACGATCGGTTTGAGCGCCTTGCCCGCCGAATCGAGCGCGGCGCCGGTTTCGACCACCACGCCGGTCATGCGGCGCGAGCCGAGCGGGACGATCACGCGATGGCCGGGCTGGAGGGTCGCCGCGAGCGCGGGTGCGATCGAATAGGTAAGCGGCGCGAGGTCGCCCGCCGAGCCCAACACTACCACCTTGGCCTGCATCCCAGAGGTCCGCCGCAACGGCTGACGCCCGGGGGATTCTAGCTCAAGCGGACGCGCGATGTGCGCCAGCGGGAGGACCGGGATTCGCCGCGGAGTTTATCCTGAGGCGCACGGCAGGGCCCCTTCGCTGCGCTCAGGGCCTTCGGCTGCGCCGAAGGGCTCAGAATGACAAAGCGGGCCGTAGCCGGCCGGTGCGGGGCCGGATCAGGAAGCCTTGTCGGGCTTGGCTTCGGTCGGCGGAAGATCGCTCTTGGCGACGGGCTCGGCGCTCTTGGCCGCTTCGGGTTCGTTTATCGCGCGCTTGAAATCGCGAATCGCCTTGCCGAGCGCGCCGCCGACGTCACCGAGCTTGCTGGGCCCGAAGATGATCAAAATGATCAGCAACAGGATCAGCAGGTGTGAGGGCGCGAAGATATCCATAAAGCGTCTCCGGCCGGCAGCAATCGCCGGCCATCCAAAAGTCTATCGCTCTGCTATCGCGATTGCCATCCGCCGCCGCGGGCCCCGATTTTCAGGTTTCCCGCCCCATCGCGCTCTGCGGGGCGGCCGCGTCAGTGGCGCCCTCGGGCGCCTCGAGCCGGTAGCGCTGGACCTTGCGATAGAGCGTCGAGAGATGGACCCCGAGGGTCTGGGCCGCCTTGACCTTGTCGCCCTTGACCTTGGCGAGCACGCGCTTGATGTGCTCCTGCTCTAGTTCCTCGAGCGTGAGGCCGGAGCCTTCAAGCTCGCTCCATCCCGAAGCCGGCGTGTTGCGGACCTTCTCGGGCAGGTCGTGCGAGTGAATCACGTTGGTCTCGGCCAGGATGACGGCGCGCTCGACCGCGTTTTCGAGCTCGCGGACGTTGCCGGGCCATGCGTAGCCCACCAGCGCGCGCATCGCGCCGCGCGAAAATCGGATCGCCGAGCGATTCAACGCCTTCTCGTACTTGTGCAGGAAATGGTTGGCGAGCAGCGGCATATCGTCGCGCCGCTCGCGCAGCGGGGGCAGCGTAATCATGATGACGTTGATCCGGTAGAGCAGCTCTTCGCGGAAGCGTCCGGCCTTGACCTCGCGATCGAGGTCGCGATTGGTCGCGCACAGCACGCGCACGTTGAAGCGCACCGGCTCGTTGGAGCCGAGCGGATAAGCTTCGCGCTCCTGCAGGGCGCGCAGCAGCTTGACCTGCAGCGACAGCGGCATCTCGCCGATCTCGTCGAAAAAGACCGTGCCGCCGTCGGCCGCTTTGAGGAGCCCCTGCTTGTCCTGCGCCGCGCCGGTAAAGGCGCCGCGCTTGTAGCCGAAGAGTTCGCTCTCGAGCAGATTTTCGGGCAGCGCGCCGCAGTTGATCGGCAGGAAGCGGGCGTTGGCCAGCTCGGAGCTGAAATGGATCGCGCGCGCGACCAGCTCCTTGCCGGTCCCCGACTCGCCCATGACCAGGATGCTGGAGTCAGTGCGGGCGACCTTTTCCATCACGCGATAGACCTGCTCCATCGCTCCGCTCTTGCCGATGATGCTCTCGAAGC
>JBGPMT010000291.1:0-4309 GCA_041487135.1 Binataceae bacterium (SeqCode)
ATCAGCGGCGGACCCAACCTCGAAGTCCTGACCCCCGACCAGCATATCGCGACCCTCGACAAGGGCGCCGACCTCGATATGGAGCTGGTGATCAGGCGCGGGCGCGGTTACGTGCCGGCCGAGCGTGGCACCGAAGAGGAGCCGATCGTCACCATCCGGCTCGACGCGATTTTCTCGCCGATCCGCAAGGTCAACTTTACCGTCACCAACGCCCGCGTCGGCCAGCGCACCGACTATGACCGCCTGGCCCTCGAAATCTGGACCGACGGGTCGATCTCGCCGCGCGACGCGCTGACCTATGCCGCCCGCGTGGCGCGCGACCAGATGTCGATTTTTGCCGGCATGGAGGAGGGCGCCGAGTTGCCCGCCGCCGCGGCTGGCGCGGAGGCCGGCCCGGCGCTCAACGAGGCCTTGTTCAAGCCGGTCGCCGAGCTGCCGGTCTCGGTGCGCGCCTTCAACGGTCTCCAGAACGCGGACATCAAGTACGTCGGGGAACTGGTCCAGCGCAGCGAGCAGGACATGCTGAAGATCAAGAACTTCGGCCGCAAGTCGCTCAACGAGGTCAAGGAAGTTCTGACCGACATGGGGCTTTCGCTCGGGATGCGGCTCGACGGCCTGCCCTCGCGCAGCGAGCTTGACCGGATGTGGGAAGAACAGGAGCGGCGGGAGTCGGCCTGAGCGCCGCGCCGCCCTCGGGGACTAGCGATGCGTCATCAAAATCAGGGCCGCAAGCTTAACCGCACCTCGGCCCATCGCAAGGCGCTGTTTCGTAACCTGGTGCTGAGCCTGATCCGCCACGAGCGCATCAGGACTACGGATGCCAAGGCCAAGGAGCTGCGGCGCTTCGCCGACCGGATGGTCACGCTCGGCAAGCGCGGCGACTTGAGCGCCCGCCGGCGGGCATTCGACTTTATCCGCTCGCGCGACGCGGTCAAGAAGCTGTTCGATGAAATCGCGCCGCGCTTCAAGGATCGCGCCGGCGGTTACACGCGCGTGATCAAGTTCGGCTTTCGGCGCGGCGACGCGGCACCGCTCTCGGTAATCGAATTCACGGGCGGTGCCGAGCAGGCGCAGGGCAAGAAGCCGCGCCGCCGCAAAGCGCCGGTCCGGCCCGAGCGCGAGACTCGCCAGGCGCGCGCCGCCGCGGGTTAGCCAAGGACTGATTGCGCGCCGGACGAATCATGATCGCCTGTATCATCGATTACCGGGTGCGCGAGGGCCGCGAGCAGCAACATCTGGCGGAGCTGGCGCCGCTGCTCGACAAGGTCAAGCAGGTCCCGGGTTTCATCTCGAAAAGTTCGTTCGAAAGCCCCGCGCGCGACGGCGGATGGTTCACCGTCTCGTACTGGGAGAGCCGCGACGCGCTCAAGGCGTGGACCGCCGACCCCGACCATCGGCGCGCGATGGCGCTCGGCAAGCAGGAGATCTTTTCTTCCTTCCGCATCATGATCGCGCAGGTCGAGCGCGACTATTCCTGGCGTATCGGGGAGCCCTGAGGCTCTGCCGGGTTCTGCCGCGGTTTTCCGTCTGATACAATCAACTTTGCGCGTCTCGCGCGGATACCTATGACAAACGATCTGGTTCGGCCGGAAAAGTTTTTCGCCAACCGCTTCGGGATGAGCGACTCGATCCTCGAGCGGGTGATCGGCAGCGCCCTGGAACGGCGGGCGGATTATGTCGACCTGTACTTCGAGTATCGCAACGCCGAGGGCGTCAGCCTCGAAGAATCGATCGTCAAGCATACCAGCAAGAGCGTGAGCCACGGCGTGGGCGTGCGGGTCTGTGCCGCGGATCGCACCGGTTACGCTTATTCGGACGAGGTGACGATCGATCGGATGCGCCTTGCGGCCGAGGCCGCCCGCGCTATCGCCGATCAGCGTGGCGAGCGGCCCGCGGCGATCAGAATCGGTCAGCCGGTCCCGCGCCATGCGCTCTACGAGCTCGAAAGCACCCCGCTCGAAGTGCCGCTCGAGGAGCGGGCGCGCCTGCTTAGCGAGATCGATCGCGTGGCGCGCGAGTTCGACTCGCGAATCGTCAACGTGATGGCGTCGTTTGCCGCCGAGCAGAAGATCATGATGGTGGTGAACAGCGAGGGCCAGGTCGCCGCCGACCTGCAGCCGCTGTGCCGGCTGAATGTTACGGTGATCGCCGATGACGGCAAGAACCGCCAAATCGGATCGTTCGGCGGCGGCGGCCGCGTCGAGTATCGCCACTTTATCGAAAGCGAGCGCTGGCGTGAGTTCACGCTGAATGCCGCGCGCCAGGCGATCGTAAACCTTGACGCGATCGATGCGCCGGCCGGTGAGATGGTCGTGGTGCTGGGGCCGGGATGGCCGGGAATCCTGCTGCACGAGGCAATCGGTCATGGCCTGGAGGGCGATTTCAATCGCAAGGGCACCTCGGCCTTCGCCGGGCGGATTGGCGAGCAGGTCGCGAGCCCGCTGTGCACGGTGGTCGACGATGGCACGATTCCCAACCGCCGCGGGAGCCTCAACGTCGACGACGAGGGCACCGCGACCTCGCGCACCGTGCTGATCGAGAAGGGCGTGCTGCGCGGCTACCTGCAGGATCGGCTCAACGCCCGGCTGATGAAGATGGCGCCGACCGGCAACGGGCGGCGCGAAAGCTTTGCCCACGCGCCGATGCCCCGGATGACGAACACCTTCATGCTGCCCGGGGAATCGACGCCCGAGGAAATCATCAAATCGGTCCGCAACGGCCTCTATGCCGTCAGCTTCGGCGGCGGCCAGGTCGATATCACCAACGGCAAATTCGTCTTCTCGGCTTCGGAGGCCTACCTGATCGAGGACGGCAAGGCGACCCGCCCGGTCAAAGGCGCGACGCTGATCGGCAACGGCCCCGACGTGCTCACCCGGGTTACGATGGTCGGCAACGACCTGGAGCTCGATCCCGGCGTCGGCACCTGCGGCAAGGACGGGCAATCGGTGCCGGTCGGCGTCGGGCTGCCGACCACCCGGATCGACGGAATTACCGTCGGCGGAACTCGCGCGTAGGGAGCGTCGGGATGGCCAGGCTCGACCCGGCGCTCGTGGAATGGGTGCTCGATGAAGCGCGGCGCTCCGGTGCGACCGCAACCGAAGTGCTGTTCGTCAGCGGCGAATCGCTCGAAGCCGGTGTCAGACTGGGTGAAATCGAGAAGCTCAAGAGCTCGCGCGAACGGCGGCTTGGAATCCGCGCCTTTGTCGATAAATCCTCCGCTACCGCATCGACCGCGGAGCTCGATCGCGACGCGCTCAAGGCGTTCATCGCCGATACTGTGCGCTTGGCGCGGCTCACGGCGGCTGACCCGTTCTCCGGCCTGCCCGACCCGGCGCTCCATCCGCGTCATCTGACCGAACTCGAACTGAGCGACTCGGAGCACGGCATAATCGACGCCGACCGGGCGCTCGATATAGCCCGGCGCGCAGAGCGGGCCGCGCTCAAGCTCGATCCGCGAATCAAGAATTCCGAGGGCGCGGGCTTCGAGTCCGGCCTCTACCAGATTCTGTTTGCGAACAGCCAGGGTTTCTCGGGCGAGTATGGCGGGACTTCGTACAGCCTGGGGGTCGCCCCGATAGCCGAGAGCGACGGCGCAATGCAACAGGGTTACTGGTACACGACCAGCCGCCACTTCGAGAAGCTGGAGCAGCCGGAGTCGGTCGGGAAGACTTCGGCCGAACGGGCGCTCAAACGGCTTGGCGCCCGCAAGGTAAAGACCGTGCGAGCACCGGTCGTCTTCGAGCCGGATCGCGCGGCTAGCCTGATTCGCGCCCTGGTTGGGGCGGCGTCGGGCCCCTCGCTCTACAAGGGTGCGTCGTTCCTGATTAATCGGCTCGGAACCCAGGTGGCCGCGCCGAGCGTGACGATTATCGACGATGGCACGATGCGCGGTGGCTTGGGCTCGAAGCCGTTCGACGGCGAGGGACTGCTGACCACCCGCAAAGCGGTGGTCGAGGCCGGCGTGCTCAAGACCTACCTGCTCGACAGCTATTCCGCGCGCAAGCTCAAGCTAAGCTCAACCGGCAACGCGGCGCGCTCGGTCGGCGAGGCGCCGACCGTCAGTCCGACCAACCTCTACCTTGAGCCGGGACGGCATTCGCCCGAAGAGATCATCGGATCGGTCAGCGAGGGGCTCTATGTGACGGAGCTGATAGGCTTCGGCGTCAACAGCGTGACCGGCGACTATTCGCGCGGCGCGAGCGGTATCTGGATCGAGCACGGGCAGCTTACCTTCCCGGTCCAGGAGATAACGATCGCCGGAAATCAGAAAGAGATGTTCATGGCGATCGAGATGATCGGCAACGATCTG
>JBGPMT010000292.1:0-4272 GCA_041487135.1 Binataceae bacterium (SeqCode)
TGAAATCGGTGCGCGCCATCACGAAGCTGCCGCTGGATGCGCACCTGATGATCGCGGAGCCCGAGCGCTACGTCGGAGCGTTCGTCGAGGCGGGGGCTGACTCAGTCTCGGTGCATACGGAAGCGTGCCGCGACCTGCCCGCGATGGCCGCGCGGATTCGAGCCGCCGGAGCGCGGGCGTCGATAGCGATCAATCCGGAGACCGATCCCGACCGCGTGCTGGCCTGCGCCGACCAGCTCGACATGATCCTGGTGATGAGCGTACATCCGGGATTCAGCGGGCAGGAATTTATCGCCGACAGTCTCGACAAGGTGCGATTGATCCGGCGCGACCTGGAGCGGCGTGGAATCGAACTCGACGTCGAGATCGACGGCGGCATCAAGGTCGACAACGTGGCGGCCGCGGCCGAGGCCGGCGCCAACATCTTCGTCTCGGGTTCGGGCATCTTCGGGCATCGCGATTACATAGAGATAATCAGCCAGATGCGCGCGCAGATCGCGCGGATCTGACCCACTCTCGCTTTGGCGCGGGGCCCGATGCTATAAGGTTTTCCCGGTTCACATCACAGGCGGAAACGGGGTGTAGCTCAGCCTGGCAGAGCACTGCGTTCGGGACGCAGGAGTCGCTGGTTCAAATCCAGTCACCCCGACCATCTCCGGTCCAGAGCGCCGCTGGATAAGCCATCACATTGATGCTCTCGATCATCCTGGTGTCGGCGTCATATCTGGCCGGATCGGTCCCCGTCGGGGTGCTGGTCGGCCGGCTCTTCGGCTTCGATCCGCGACAGGTCGGTTCCGGCAACATCGGGATGACCAACGTCGCGCGCGCCGCCGGCCGCGGAGCCGCCGCGATCACGTTTGCCGGCGATCTTCTGAAGGGCGCCATCCCGGTGCTCGCGGCGCGCGCCACCGGAACGGGCGCGACGACTATCGCGCTGGTCGCGTTGGCCGCGTTTATGGGATCGATTTTCTCGGTATTCCTGGGATTCAAGGGTGGACGCGGAGTATCGACCTCGCTCGGCATCTGGTTGGCGATGGCGCCGGTCGCGACCGTGATCGCGCTCGCCGTTTTTCTTATCGTCCTGGCGATTACGCGCATCGTCTCGCTGGGATCGATCTGCGCCGCGATCGCGATGCCGGTGCTGATCGTCGCGATGGGCTTTCCGCGCGCGTACGTGGCGCTGGTGATCGTGATAGCCGTGCTGGTACTGCTTCGCCATCGCGACAACATCCTCCGCCTCGCCAGCGGCGAGGAACCCAAATTGCGAGATGACCCGGCTTGATCCGTCTCAAGCTGTCCGTGATCGAGCATCAATTTCGCCGTAAGTTCGCCTGCTTACGATGCACGTGACCCACGCCCCGCCTCGACAGAGGGCTTGCCTAATACCCCGGATACTGGAAATGGTATGCTTGTCGCTGAGCGAGGGCGCAGGCCTCAGGGACGGAAGCTGCCGAGGAGCAACATGAAGAAGGTCGAGGCGATCATCAAGCCGTTCAAACTCGATGAGGTCAAAGAGGCGCTCTCCAGCATCGGCGTGCAGGGACTCACCGTCACCGAGGTCAAGGGCTTCGGCCGCCAGAAGGGACACACCGAGCTCTATCGCGGCGCCGAGTACGTGGTCGACTTCCTGCCCAAGGTCAAGCTCGAGATCATCGTCTCCGACGACCTCGCCCCTCAGGTGGTCGAAACCATCGAGCGCGCGGCCCGCACCGGCCGTATCGGCGACGGCAAGATCTTCGTGATGGCGATGGAAGAAGTGGTCCGCATCAGGACCGGCGAGCGCGGCTCCAGTGCGCTCTGATCGCTGACTCCCGCTTTTCAATCCTCATAGCAGCCGCCGCGCTTCACTTGACCGCGTCCTTCACGACGAAGCCGTGCAGCCCCTTGTACGGCCCGCGCGTGACGACCACCTCGACCGAGTAGTCGTCGCGCGACAGCACCTTGACGCGCGTGCCATCGACGATCGGCTTGGCCTTCGCCGTTTCACCCATCGCACCGATCGCGCCCAGCATCCCCTCTTCCTTGATCATCTGCTCGACCTTGGTGATCGTCTTCCGATCCGGAAATACCAGCACCGCGGTCTCGCCCGGCGGCGCCACCAGCCGATGGCCGCATCCGGCCGCCATCGCCGCGAGCATGATCAGGCCCCCCGCCGCGAAAAAACCGACGCGCGATCGTTTCATGATCTCCTCGAGCCCCGCGGATGCCGCCGGCTTTGCGATCGGCGTTCCGATCCGCCGGCGCCGCTCACAGACCGGGCGGCGGCTGGATTAGCTGCACGTTGACGTTGTCCGGATCGATCGCGACCGCCACCCAGAAATCGCCGTGAATGGTTTTCGAGACGCCGGGCGGGGCCACGAACTGCACGCCCGCGGCGCGAAGCCGCCGGTACTCGGCCTGGATGTCGTCGACCAGGATCGAGAAGCGCCCGAGCCCCGGCTCGTCAAGGGGCTTGCGCGCCGGCGCCTCAGCCGGACCGTCGTACCATTGGACGAGGTCGAGCCGGCATAGCTCGGGGCCTTCGCCCAGCAGCAGATGGGTCCAGCGGATGCGGCCGCTGCGGGTGGCGAACGCGCTCGCCAGGCCGGGCGCCTCGGTCTCGGCGCCGCGATCTTCGCGGAAGCCGAAAAGCTTGTAGAACGCGATCGACCGCTCCATGTCGGTCACATTGACATTGATATGAAAGATTCGCCGCGTCATCGAGTTGCCGCGCGGCTCTAACCCTGCTCGGCGTAGAGCCGGCCGCCTTCGAGCGTCTCGAGAATCTGCCGCGCGTTGTGCGCGCAGACCGAGAGCACCGGCAGATCGAGACCCAGCAAATCGGCCTTCTGCTTGATCTGCTCCGCCAGCTCCTCGCGCGTGCCGCACAGCCCAAAGTCGCGATGGGCGTTGGTGTTCCTGACCAGCCGTGCGGTCTCAGCCCAGTCGCATCGGGCCTCGGCCTCCTTGTAGGGCTCGAACAGTTTGGTATCGAGGCCGCATTCGCGCCAGGCCTCGGGATTGCTCGCGATTCCGAGCGCGTGCGCGAACCACGGATGGCGGAACATCGCCTCTTTCGCCGCGGCCGAGTCGCGATCGGCCACCGCGCAGAAATTGTTGGCGAAGACGTAATCCCGCTCACCGCGGCCGCTGCGCTTGAGCCCGATACGGACGTGATCGAAGAGCTTCTGAAGGTAGCGGTTGGGCACGCCGATCGGCCCGAAGCATCCGTCGCCGATCTCCCCGCAGATCTCCGCGAACGTAAGGTTTTCGCGCGGCGCCAGGTAGATCGGAATCGCGGGCGTCGGCGGCAGCGTGATCTTGAGGTCGTGGACCTTGAAGAAGCGGCCCTCGAGGTTGACGGTCTCGCCGCGGAAGAGCCCGCGGATGATCTGCACCGCCTCGCGCACTCCGCTATGGGTGAGCTTGGTGCTGACGCCGGCCCGATCGAGCCAGAAGGCGACTCCCACGCCGAGCCCCAGGATGGTCCGGCCGGGGAACATCTCCTCCAGCGTCATGTAGGTCATCGCGATCCCGAGCGGGGTGCGCAGGAACGGATTGAGGCATCCGGTACCGATCTTGAGGTCGGTCTGCTGCAGGCATTCGGCGAGCCGGACCATCGGGTCGGCGTGAAACTCCTCGTAGGTCCATATCGAGTGATAGCCCATCTCGCTCGCCAGCCGCGCGATTCTGAGAAACTCGCGCCGCGGCGTCATCGGCGGAACCGTAACGGCGATATCCTTCATGACCTGCCTCCGGCGCGCGTGCGTGCCTGTTTCCGAGCCATCATTGTCAGCCTGTCTCGGAGCTTTAACAGCGATTTTCGAGCTTGTCTAACCCGTGCAGGCAGCCGATTCTCCTCGTTCCCGAGTCCCTGCCCGCTTCGCGCGTTGCGTGTTTCGCTCCGCGACTCAAGAGCGATTCACGACGCGAAAAATTGCCGCAGGCGCGCGCGCCGCGTCGTGTTGTCACTCTCCTTGTCCAAGGAGAGGTCGCCGCGAGCGAGCGGCGGGAAAGGTCGGCCTGAATTAGCTTGTGCCAGAAGGGCTTCATGCGCATGCGCCGGACCTCTCCCTAACCCTCCCCTTGGACAAGGGGAGGGAATCAAGAACTGAGTGCGCGTAAAAAGAGGGGGCTGGACCGAGCCTTACCTTTCAAGACTCCGCACGGCACACGACGGAAAATTGCCGGCGGCGCGCGCTAATGATACGAAATTAGGTATCCGCTCGGAGCGCCAACGATCCCTGGGTTCACGAGCATCGGGAGGCATTGTTTGTCGGTACCTGAGGCACA
>JBGPMT010000293.1:0-4269 GCA_041487135.1 Binataceae bacterium (SeqCode)
CGCAAAACGGCTTCGAGGTCTACACCACGCCCGAGTTCCCACGCTCCAGCGGATCGGTGCCGGGGATCGGGGAGTTCCGCGAGGTGACCGACGCCGCCGGGCTGATTCCCAAGGTGCCGGGAGTAATCGATCACGCGATGGAGCACGCGGGCAACTCCTACCTGTTCACGATCGTGAGCCGCACCTCCCCCGCCGACTCGGAGTGGCAGGCGGCCGCGCCCAACTTCAAGAAGCAACTGCTGGAGGCGCGCCGCGCGCAGGCCTGGACAGGCTTCCTCGACACCCTCAAACGCCACGCCGAGATCGCTATCGACACCAACCAGCTTGGCGAATCGACCTCCTCCTCGATGTGAGATCGCAGCGTCGAACTGGAGCTGGGCACAGGTTATGAGTTCATCTGAGGACGGTTCCGATCCCGACCCGGACGACCCGCACCCGCGCGGCACGATCGACACCGGCGAGTTCTTTTTCCCCGGTTCGGGACTCAGCGTACTGCTGATTCACGGCCTGACCGGCACGCCTTTCGAAATGCGCTTCTTGGGCGAGCGGATTGCCGCCGCCGGGATGCGCGTGTCGGGCATCAGGCTCGCGGGTCATGCCGCGTCGCCCGCGGAACTAGGCGCGACCGGCCACGACAACTGGTATGAAAGCGTGGTCAACGGCTTCGAGCGGATACGCGCCTTCGGCGATCCGGTCGCCGCGGTCGGCCTCTCGGCAGGGGCGGTGCTGGCGGCCCGGCTGGCCGAGGACCAGGGCGAGGCGGTCGCGGGCCTGGCGATGCTGGCGCCGGCGTTTTTCCTGCCCATCTGGATTCGCGCGGCGCTGCGCGCCGCCGCCGCATGCGGGAGTTGGGCCGAATGCGTCTACCTTCAGGGCGGCGACTCCGATATCCACGATACCGCCGCCCGCGAGCTGCATCCGAGAACCCGGCTGATGCCGCTCAGTGCGCCGATTTCACTGGCTGAGCTCTCGGCGATAGTACGCGCGCGGCTCGGCAAGATCGCCCAGCCGACGCTCGTCGTTCACAGCCGGCGCGACCATGTATGCCCGTACCGCACGAACCTCGCCTACTTAAGGCGTCATCTCGGCAGCGCGAATTTGCGCGCCGTGGTGCTGGACGAAAGCTTTCACGTGATCACGGTCGACAGCGAGAAACAGCGGGTCGCAGACGAAGTGATCGATTTCCTCGCGCCGCTGCGAATCCCCGTGCCGCAGGCCCTATCCGGATGAGCGCAGATGGCGGGCGGCGGCTTGCACCTCCTCGATCACCACGCGCAGCGCCACCTGATGGGTCTCGGCGGCGCGCCGGCAATCTTCATACTCGGGCGCGATCGTAAGCGCATCGGAATCCGCGCTGCCTGACACCTTCACCCGGATCGGGCCGAAGCGGGTCGTGACTTCACGGATCTCGCGATGCAGTTTCAGGCGGCTTACCGGATGGAAGCGCAGGCCGATGGTCGTGGTTTCGGCGAACAGGATCGCGGCCAGCGCCTCCTTGCGAGCCGGTTCGGCGAGGACCGAGACGATCACGCCCGGGCGGCCTTTCTTCATAATCGTCGGGGTGAGCGTTACGTCGCGGGCCCCGGCGGCCATCAAGCGATCCGTCAGATAGCCGTAGACCTGCGGATTGAGGTCGTCGATATTGGCCTCGATCGCGACCATCGCATCGCTCTCGTACGGGAGGCGTTCGCTCCCGATCAGAACCCGCAGCAGATTCGGCCGGTCGCCCAGCTCGCGCGATCCCGCGCCGTAGCCCACTCGTTCGGAGTCGAAGATCAATCCGGCGGGAGCCGGCCGCGCCAGCGCCCGCACCATCGCCGCCCCGGTCGGCGTGACCATCTCGGCCTCACCCTCGCCCATCCTGATCGGGAAGCCGGTCAGCAGCTCGACGGTGGCCGGCGCCGGAATCGGGATGGTGCCGTGGCGCGAGCGCGCGAAGCCGCGGCCCATCGGCAGCTCGCCGACGATGATCGCGCCGATCTCGAGACGCTCGAGCAACCAGGCCGACCCGACAATGTCGATGATCGAATCGACCGCGCCGACTTCATGAAAGTGAACCTGGTCGCGAGTCGTGCGATGGACTTTCGCCTCGGCGTCGGCGAGCGCCTCGAAGGCCGCGATCGCGCGCCTGGTCGCGCCGGCCGGGAGCTTTGCACTCTCGATCATCTGCCGAATCTCGCTGAAATGGCGCTCGGGCTGCGGACTGGCCACCTCGACCTCGAACTTCACCGCCGAGATTCCGCTGCGAATCTTGCGTCCGCTCGCCAGACGGTAGCCCTGGACCGGCAGCGCGCGCAGCGCATTGCTGAGTTCGTCGAAATCCGCGCCACAATCGAGCAGCGCGCCGACCATCATGTCGCCCGAGAGGCCGGAGAAGGTATCGAGGTAAGCGGTCTTCATTGCACTGACCTTTACATAGTAGTTGGGCGGAATTACGATCAACAGTCGGCTTGACCGATGAATCGCGCGGTAAGCGGGCCGATGAGGTTTCAATGAGGCAGCGGGAGCTGGTTTTCTTCCATCGCCTGTTGGAGGAGCGCAGACGCGACATCCTGCTCGAAGCCGAGCGCGCGGTCGGGGCCATGAACAGCCAGCCCGATGAAAGCTATGCCGACCCGAACGACCGGGCCTCGCTGGAATCGGATCGTAACTTCCTGCTCCGGATGCGGGACCGCGAGCGCAAGCTGCTGACCAAGATAGACGGGGCTTTCGCTCGGATCGAGGCCGGCAGCTACGGGCGATGCGAGGAATGCGAGAGCGAAATTGGCCTCGAGCGCTTGCGGGCGCGGCCGGTGACGACGCTCTGTATCACCTGTAAATCGGCCCAGGAAGCGCGCGAACGCCAGGGTCTCGCGCGCTGAGCGATCTTCAAGGTCTTGGATGAAAGTCTCGAAAGCCGTGATTGTCGCAGCCGGATTTGGGACCCGGATGCTGCCGGCTTCCAAGGCGGTGCCCAAGGAGATCCTGCCGATCGTCGACCGGCCGGCGATTCAGTTGGTGGTCGAGGAGGCGGTGGCGGCGGGCATCCGCGATATCATCGTGGTCGTCAACCCCGGGCGCACCACGGTGCTCGATCATTTCGGGCCTGCCCCCGAGCTCGAGCGTCATCTGGCGACGCGCGGCAAGCCCGAAATACTCGCGCAGATCAAACAAATCGGCGCGATGGCGAAGCTGAGCGCCGTCGAACAGGAGCAGCCGTTGGGGCTGGGTCACGCGGTCCTGCAGGCGCGTCGGGCGGTTGGCGGCGAGCCGTTCGCCGTGATGCTGCCGGACGATATCTTCGATTGTCCCCGCCCGTGCCTCGGGCAGATGCTCGCGATAGCTGAGCGGCTCGACGCGCCGGTCGTCGCGTTGCTCAAAGTGGCAAAATCCGAGGTCTCAAAGTACGGGATCGTCACCGGTGACAGGATCGATGAACGGCTCTACCGTGTGACCGGGATGGTCGAGAAGCCGGCGCCCGAGAAGGCTCCGAGCGACCTCGCGATCGTCGGACGATATGTGCTGCCGCCCGAGATCTTCGAAATCCTGGCGCAAGGCAGGCCGGGAGCGGGCGGCGAGATCCAGCTTACCGACGCGCTGATAGAACTGGCGCGGCGCCGGCCCGTCTATGGTTACGAATTCGAGGGCACGCGTTACGACGTCGGCGATCCGCTCGGGTTCCTGACCGCACAGGTCGCCTTCGGCTTGAAACGCGCCGACCTCGCTGATAGCTTTCGAGCCTATCTCAGGACGATCCTATCCTCTCTATAGCCACCCGGGTTTGGGGCAGTAGCTCAGCTGGGAGAGCACTACGTTCGCAACGTAGGGGTCGAGGGTTCAAATCCCTTCTGCTCCACTCCTAACCTCCCGAAATCATTGACGTTTCAAAATCTGCCGCGGGGCAAACGAGACAAATCGACTTAGCTATCAGATGTCTAAACCTGCAATGCCTGCTTAAAACATACATCCCAAGGCTTGCCTTCCCTTCGGACTCACAACGTCGGTGCTTGTTCCCAGCAAGATTGCGTATCAAGCGAAGTGAGAGAAGATTCAGTTCGACGCTTAACCCGCTGGAAAATCAAAGCGAAGCGCGCTGCTGGCCTCTTTCAATCGCGGGCAGTCCAGACGCTGGTTTCTTGTTGACCGTCGCATAGACCGCTGGAAAGAGGAGCAACGTCAGCGCCGTCGCGGTGATTAATCCGCCGATCACCACAGTAGCGAGCGGACGTTGCACCTCGCTGCCGGGCGAAGCCGAAAGCGCCATCGGGATAAATCCGAGTGACGCGACCA
>JBGPMT010000294.1:0-4262 GCA_041487135.1 Binataceae bacterium (SeqCode)
CGACCTGCCGGCCGTCTGCGCCCGCCAGCCCGACGCCGATATGGAACCATCCGACGCGCTCGCGAAGCGGCCGGACCTCGTCCAAAGTCAGCCTCCAGCGGTTAATCCGGCAGCGCGCCAGCCGGACCGCGAGCGCGCGCACGAATGGATTGGTTTCGCTCATCGCCGCATAATTGCCTCTGTCAGGATAAGTGATATAAAGATCAGTGTCTTCCACTATGCGGGAGTCATCGGTCGATTCATCCAGCTTTCCGCTTGCGTCATGCGCGATCTGCGGCAAGACGGTGCTGACCTACGTGGCGTTCGACGTCGCGGGTCAGGAGCAGCGGGCCTGCGTGCATTGCGATCACGCGGTCGAGGGGACGCTGCGCTGGGTGATGGCCGGCGAGCTTGAAACCCTGGGTTATGACTTTGGTGCGCCGCCGAGCCGCGGATGCTCCGGCGGATGTGCCGGCTGCTCGATAAGCCGGCATTAGCCCCGAACGGCCGCGGCGGGGCGGCGCGCCAGCCTTAACTCAACCAGCGCTTTCGGTTACCCCTCGGAGGTAGATTCCATGAAGACCACAATTTCGGTGATCAAGGCGGACGTCGGATCGATCGGCGGCCATATCAAGCCCAGTGCGAGGCTCAAGAGCACGATCGAGAGCTTCGTGCGCGAGCATGGCAAGAAGCTCCTGATCGATTGTTACGTGAGCTCGACCGGCGACGATATAGCGCTGTTGATGTCGCATGAGCGCGGGGTCAATGATCCGAAAGTTCACGAGCTCGCCTGGGATACTTTCATGACCGGCACCAAGATCGCCAAGGAGCAGGGGCTCTACGGCGCCGGCCAGGACCTGCTGAAGGATGCGTTCTCGGGCAACGTGCGCGGACTGGGGCCGGCCTCGTGCGAGATGGAATTCGAAGAGCGGCCAGGCGAGCCGTTTCTGTTCTTCGCCGCCGACAAGACCGATCCCGGAGCCTACAATCTGCCGATGTATCTCGCCTTTGCCGATCCCATGCACTGCGCGGGGCTGCTGCTGTCGCCCAAGATGGCCCAGGGCTTCACCTTCACGATTATGGACGTGAACTACACCGTGGGCGACCGGGTAATCGAGCTCAACGCGCCCGAGGAGCTCTACGACATCGCCTGCCTGCTGCGCGATAACGAGCGCTTCGTGGTCGAGTCGATCCGCTCGCGCGCCAACAACGACATCGCGGCGGTGGTCTCGACCTCGCGCCTGCACAATATCGCCGGCACCTACACCGGCAAGGATGACCCGGTCGCGCTGGTGAGGACCCAGGGCAACTTCCCGGCGACCGGGGAGGCGCTGTCACCGTACCGGATCGCGCATTACGTGGCTGGCACGATGCGCGGCAGCCATAACGGACCGCTGATGCCGGTCAAGCTCAACTCGGCGATCTCGTTCTTTGACGGTCCGCCGATCGTCGGCTGCGCGGCCTTCTGCGTTCATCAGGGCCGCTTCACCGAGCCGGTCGACGCCTTCGACCATCCATTCTGGGACTGGGTGCGCAACAACGCCTCGCAGAAGGCGGCCGAGATCCGCAACCAGGGCTTCTCGGGGCCCGCGATGCTGCCGTACAGCGAGCTCGAGTATGGCGGGGTGGTCGAGAAGATGGGCCGGCTGGACAAGAAGTTCATCGTACGCAAGCAAGCGGCGGCCAACGGCAAGAAGAAAAAAGCCGCGTAAGGCTGGCTTTCAAAGCGCACGACAAAAAGGGGCGAGCGAGCGCCCCGTTATTTCCATCGATCCCACCCCGTAGGCCTTGCCGGTCCGCGGCGTGGACCGCGGGTTCTGCCGAAAGCCTCATAGCGCGTCGTGAAAGATGATCCCCAGCGTTTGGCGGCGGCCCGAGCGCACCCGGCTGACCCCGTGCCGCATCACGACCCGATAAAGCCCGCGCGCGCCCCGTATCGGCCGATCGCGCACCGCGAAGATCACCGCGTCTCCCCGGCCGAAGCTCACCACCTCGGCCCGCGATTGCATCCGCGGCCGCTGTTCCGCCAGCACGAATTCGCCGCCGGTGAAATCGCGTCCCGGCGCCGAGAGCATGAAAAGCGCCTGAAGCGGGAACAGATGCTCGCCGTAAAGGTCCTGATGCAGACGGTTGTAGTCACCGCCGCCGTAGCGGAACAGCAGCGGCGTGGGCCGGGTCTGGCCCGCGCGATGGCATCGGTCAAGGAATTCCGCGTGGTCAGGCGGATAGCGCACGTCGATTCCCATCGCCTCGTTCCAGCGGTTCGCGATCGGCGCCAGCCGCGGATACAACGCCGCGCGCAGACTCGCCACCACCGCGGGCAGTGGGTAGGCGAAATATTTATATTCGCCGCGCCCGAAGCCCTGCCGCTCCATCACGATCCGGCTGCGGAAGCGCCGGTCCGCGTCGAACATCGCGGCGATCGATCGGCACTCGTCACGCGATAGCATCGACGGCATCACCGCGTAGCCGTCGTGGTCGAGGGCGAGCGCGACGGATTGCCAGTCAAGCGCCGCGACTCGCGCCGCGATCGATGGTGCGGACCCGCGCGGCGAGCGCGCCGCGGTGCGGTTCTTTTCCGGTTTCCCGGCGACCATCTCTGCGATCCCTTTGCGCTGCGAATCCTCGGGCCTTGGCCCTCGAATTCGATCGGCTCGCCGTTCACGCCCCGGCCAGAATCCCCATCTGGCGCAGCGCCTCGTAAACCACGATCGATACCGCGTTGGCGAGGTTCAGGCTGCGGACGCCCGGCTCGAAGATCGGAATCCGATAGGTAGCCTCCGCATGCGCCGCGAGAAAATCGCGGCCGAGTCCCCGGGTCTCACTGCCGAAGACCAGAAAATCGCCGCTTGAATACGGCGCCTCCAGGTAGGAGCGCCCGGCGTGCACCGAGAAGAACCGGCATCGCGCCTCGCCATGCTCGGCGACGAAGGCCTCCCATCCGGAATAGTTGCGCAGATCGACCAGCGGCCAGTAGTCGAGCCCGGCGCGCTTGAGATAGCGATCCTCGAGCGAGTACCCCAGCGGTCCCACCAGATGCAGCCGGGCGCGCGTGGCCGCCGCGAGCCGCGCGATCGAGCCGCTGTTCTGCGGAATCTCCGGGCGCACCAGCACGATGTTGAGCATCGGCGCGCGGCTCGCTTCAGGAGTGTCGTTCAACCGGCGAATGGTCCGATGAAGTGGTTCGCAGCGGATAACGCCGATCCCGCACCCGGATAAAAAAGCGATCGTCCTCGGCCTCGAAGTAGCGGCTCAGATGATAGTAGGCGGGGCGCAGGAAGCGCGCACGGAAGCGCCCGCCCTTGACGCGGCAGTAGAGCACGTTATCGGCGCCGACTTCGAGCGTCGCCGGATCGAGCGGCTCGCGCTCGCCGTCATTCAGGATCACCACCAACCCGCCGCCCGCGTCCTGCTCGATCGTGCGCACCACGTACGGGGTATCCTCGACCGTTATCGGCGCGCGCTCCTCGGCGACCTGCAGATACCAGCCGCCGCCGGGGCCCTGGCGGATGCTGCGGCTGAAGAGCATCGCGATGCGCGGATTGTCGATCCGCTCCTCGTCGCTGTACCAGTTGCCGTCGCGCCGAAACGAAATCTTGCCGGACTCGACGGCGTAGAAACCCGCCCGTGCCATGGTCAACGCGCCCTGCTGTCGAGGATGATCGTCACCGGACCGTGGTTGACGAGCTCGACCTCCATCATGGCGCCGAACTCGCCCTCCTCAACCTTAACACCGGCGCCGCGCACGAGCGAGAGAAAATGGGCGTACAGGCGGCGCGCCTCGTCCGGCGCCGCGGCCTCGATGAACGACGGGCGCCGTCCGTGCGAAGTATCGGCGAGCAGCGTGAACTGCGACACCACCAGCATCGCGCCCCCGGCCGCGCCCAGCGCCAGGTTCATCTTGCCGTCGCAGTCGGCGAAGATGCGCAGCCCCACGATCCGATCGGCGAGCAGTGCCGCATCCGCTTCGTTGTCCCCCCGCGCCACCCCGAGCAGAACCGCGAGCCCGGGACCGATGCGCGCGATCGTTCTGCCCTCGATCCGCACTTCGGCCCGGCTCACCCGTTGAACAACTGCGCGCACGAATCCGTCCATATATCGAGGATGTCCGGTCCGCAAGCCGGCAGCGCGGTCGGGTGGTGTCCTAATCTCGATTAGGACACGATCGACGCAGGAGAATCCGAGCTAGGAGGCTTTCTTATACGCGTACGCTCGGATGGAACAGGTCACGCGCTTACAACAGCTCGATCTGTCGGAATCGGTTCGCACGCCGTATGAAATCC
>JBGPMT010000295.1:0-4254 GCA_041487135.1 Binataceae bacterium (SeqCode)
AACGTGATGGAGGAGGGTCTGCGAGTCCTCTTCGCGGGAGAGTATTTCTGGAAGTTCCCCGCGGACTTCCGGATGGAGATCGGACCGACCCACGAGTATCCGCTGCCCAAGCGCTACCAGGAAGACACCGAGAAGTACAGCAAAGACGTGCAGATCGTCACTCTTCCTGACGGCGGCCACAGCATAAAGGGTTACGTTGGCGGACTGGCATTTGCTCACCCGTCGGGACCGCTCAAGGGCTGGGAGATACTGGTCAACAGCTGGTTCGAATACGTCCCGCACATCACCTGCTCGCCCAACAACCATGTCTTCCTGCGCGATCGCTACGGGAACCTGACGACCGAAGTTACCGCCACCGTTTACCGGCAATTCAACTTCGTCAGCGATCCGGGCGTGCCCAATTCCGATCCGACCGGGGCGGGAATCTACTATTCCGAGTACACGCGTGTGCTGCTGCCCGAGCAGTCGCGCTACACCACGCAGCTCACGCTCTACTATACCGATCCCACCAAGAACGAGGATCTCTTCCTCTTCATTCCGGCACTGCGGCGCACGCTGCGCCTGTCGGCGGCCTCCCGCTGCTCGCCGTTTGTTGGCACCGACTGGATCCAGGACGACGTCAAGCAGCTGTTCAATGGCGGGATCGTGCGTTTCGATGCCGCTCTGGTCGGCGAGCCCAAGATCCTCGCGCTGACGGTCGCCGACGAGAAGGACTCGAGCAACATGGACAATTACTATCCGATCTTGTTTCCGGGTCCGAAGGTCGGGAAATGGGAAGTGCGCGATTCATACCTGCTTGACGTGCGGCGCATCCCTTCCCAGCGCGCCGGCTATTGTATCGGCAAACGGATGCTCTACGTCGACCAGCAGCAGTGGACCCAGTTCTGGGCCGACCTGTACGACGAGAACATGAAGTACTGGAAGTCGACCTCCTTCCAGCAAATCGCTCACCAGGTTCCCGACGTCGGTCCGGTGATGTATACGGGCGATTACCTCGTTGGGCTGTGGGATCAGCAGAACAACCATGCGAGCGCGTGGATCGCAAATCCGCCGTTCGGGACCAACCAGCAGTGCGCAACCTTGGGCGGCATGAACTATACCGATGCCAAGCTCTACTCGAGCGTGTCAGGGTTGAGTTCGATCATGCAGTAGTTGACACGAATTCGCAGGTTTCAGCGAAGGCTCGGCCGCGCACGGTGCGGCCGAGCCTTCGTGTTTTTGGCCCAGGACCCCGCCGCGGGGCCCATGCCGGCACAGCGCGGCGCAGCTCGCTCGCGTCCGCCAGGTTGCTAAAATCGCCGCGTCCTAACTATTCTGCCGCAGCAGTTGGGGCCGCATATGGCGATTTCATCGATCAGCATCGAGTCCGCGCACGCCAGCCGATGGCCGCGCCGCTACACAATCATCCTGCTCTTCGCGCTCGGCACGGCGCTCTGCTACATCGACCGGGTCAATATCTCAATTGCGATCATTCCGCTGGCCGAAGACAAGGGCTACGACGCGGCTACCAAGGGTCTCGTATTGTCATCGTTTTTCTGGGGCTATATCTGGTTCCAGATGCTCGGCGGATGGCTGGCCGATCGCTTCGGCGGCAAGCGCGTATTGATGGCGGGCGTGGCGATGTGGTCGCTCGCGACCGCGCTGACGCCGCTGGCAGCTTCGATCTCTTTCGGCACCCTGCTCGCGGCCCGCGCGCTGCTGGGCGCCGGCGAGGCGCTCAACTTTCCGGCGGTGCATAGCGTGGCGGCGCGCTGGACCGTCGTGGAGGAGCGCGCGCGCGCAATTTCGTTTCATTTCAGCGGCGTCACCTTCGGCACCATGATCGCCCTGCTGGTGAGTCCCGTGATCGTGATCGAGTTGGGGTGGCCGGCGGTGTTCTATATTTCCGGCGCGCTGGGCCTGGTGTGGCTGGCGGCCTGGCAGATCAAGGCCGCCGACGCTCCCGAGGATTGTCCCGGAATGACTCCGCATGAGATGGCGACCATCGCGGCCGGCCGGCCAGAGATGCCGCTGGCCGGAGCCATCCCGTGGGCCGCGATCCTGAGCGAACCGGCGGTGTGGGCGATCGTAATCGCCCATCTGTGCAACAACTTCGGCTTCTATATCATCCTGCTGTGGCTGCCGAGTTATCTGGCGCACAATTTTCACGTCCCGATGGCGCGGCTGGGCGAACTCTCGGTCATCCCGTACGCGGTCGCCTTCGTGATGCAGAACGCCAGCGGATGGTTCGCCGACGCGCTGCAGAAACGCGGGATGAGTCTGACCGCGGTGCGCAAGTCGATGCAGGGGGCGGCATTCGTGGCGGGCGCGCTGCCGCTCATCGCGCTGCCGGCCGCCACATCGGTTGGCGTCGCGGTGATGCTGGTGACGCTCTCGATTGGGGGCTCGGCGCTGGGCTCCGGCGCCTTCGCGGTAAATCATCTCGACGTCGCGCCGCGCTATGCGGGAATCCTGATGGGGCTGTCGAACACCTTTGCCACGATTCCCGGCATCATCGGCGTCGCCGCCACCGGCGTCATTCTGGAGAAGACCAATTCGTTCGCCGCGGCATTCTATCTGACGGCCATCGTCTATACCGTCGGACTGGTATGCTATCTCGCGATCGGCAGCGGCGAGCGCAAGATCTGACCGTGGCGTCCTGGTTGACGGTTTGACCTCGATCGCGGAGATTGGTGGGAGTTGCAGTAAGGGAACGGAGTTGCCAGCCACGAATAGTACTCTGCGCACAGGCGCCATCTTACGGTGAGGGCGGCCGATGGCCGTAACGCATTATGGCAATTGATATGCATGCCCACTGGATTCCCAAGACGCTTTCCGATGTGCTGCGGAGGCGGACCGAGCGGCCGAAAATCGGACTCACCAGCGATGGCCAGGAGTTCATCGATTGCGAGCTGCCCTCGCTGCGCGTGCCCAAGGGTTTCGACGATCTTGCGACGCGGCTTGCCGACATGGAACGCAACGGCATCACGCACGGCGTGTTGTCGCTGTCCACGGTCTACGGCGTTGAGGGCCTGCCGCTCGGCGAGTCGATTGCGCTCTGCCGCCTCTACAATGACGCGATCTCCGCGGCCTGCGCCGCCTATCCGGAGCGCTTCTCCGGTCTCGCCGCGCTTCCCGGGGCCGACTTGGAAGCGATGCTGACCGAGTTCGAACGCGCCAGTGACCTGCCCGGCATGGTCGGCGCCCTGCTCCCGGGCGATGGGTTCCTATCGGTTCAACGGGCCGACAGGTTCCGCCCGATCTTCGAGGCCGCCGAGCGCCGCAGGTCGATCCTGTTGGTTCACTACGGCCGGCTGTTCGACGATCCGGAGGCTCCGCGCGCCGACACTTCGGATAACGCGCATGCCCGCATCGGCACGCTCGATATGCAGGCCCGGCTCTCCTCGAACATGATCACTTTTTGCCTAAGCGACTTCCTGGCCGATTACCCGAACGTGACGGTCGTGAGCCACAACCTCGGCGGCAACCTGCCGTTCGAGGTCGAGCGCCTCGATCATCGGATCCTGGTCGACCGGCCGGGCGATGAGCTGCCCTCCCTGCGCATCCGCGCCGCACGCGTCCTGGTGGACTGCAACTCGTTCGGCGCACGGGCCATCGAGCGCGCGGTAGAAGTGTACGGTGCGGACCGGATCGTGCTTGGCTCGGACGGCACCGATTTCGGGATGAAGTGGTCGCGCGACGCGATCGCCGAGGCGCGTATCACCGACGCCGACAAGCAGGCGATTCTCGACGGCAACGCGGCCGCGGCTTTGGCCCGCGTGAAGCGCGACAGCGCCGCCGCGGCCGCATAGTGCAGTCGCGCGCTTCCTGACGCCGTAGCGCGGCACGCCGAGAGTTGAGCATCGAGATGGCCGAGACCCATCGCACGATGTGTCCGATGAATTGCCTGCCCACGGTCTGCGGCATGCAGGTCGAGGTCGCGGAGGGTCAGGTGGTCCGCGTCCATGGCGACCCGGCGAATCCCGAAAGCCATGGCTTTCTCTGCATTCGCGGGCGTGCGGCGGGCGAGATTATCGATAGCCCAAGCCGCATCCTGCGGCCCCGCGCACGCGATCGCAGAAATTCCGATGCCTGGCGCGATGCGGCCTGGGACCAGGCGCTGGACGATATCGCCGGGGCGATCCGCACGGCCGGCGCTCATCGAACCGCCGTCTGGTGCGGGCACGGCGCGATCGTCAACACCGTCGGTCTCATGATGTCATGGCGGTTCGCCAATATGCTGGGCGCGCAATGGTGGGTGCCATCGATTGTCTG
>JBGPMT010000296.1:0-4241 GCA_041487135.1 Binataceae bacterium (SeqCode)
GATCGAAAAATGGCGGCGGCCCAACGGGCTCGAAATCACGCGGCTGCGCGTGCCGCTCGGCGTGATCGCGATGGTCTACGAATCCCGGCCCAACGTCACGATCGATGCTGCCGCGCTGACCTTGAAGTCCGGCAACGCCGTCGTCCTGCGCGGCGGCAGCGAGGCGCTGGCGACCAACGGCTTTCTCGCGCGGCTGGTGGGAGAGGCGCTGGAGGGCGCGGGTCTCCCGGCCGACGCCGCCTTTTTTGTCGCGAATCCGGACCGCGAAGTGATCCAGATCCTGAAGCGCCAGCCGGCGCTCATCGACCTGATAATCCCGCGCGGCGGCCAGGCCTTAAAGCGCGCGCTCGAGGGATCGGCCGTCCCGCTGCTGCCGCATTTCGACGGTATCTGCCACACCTATGTCGACCGCGCGGCCGAGCTTGGGCTGGCGGCGGAGATCTGCTTCAACGCCAAGTGCAGCAGGCCGTCGGTCTGCAATGCGATGGAGACCCTGCTGGTTCACGCATCGATCGCAAGCGAGTTCCTGCCCGCGATGGCGCGGCGGTTCGTGGCGGCGGGCGTGGAGCTGCGCGGATGCGATCGGACGCGCGCGATCGTGCCCGAGGCGCGGGCGGCGAGCGCCGCGGATTGGGACACCGAGTATCTCGACCTGGTGCTGTCGATCAAAGTCGTCGATTCGCTGGAAGAGGCGATCGAGTTCATCGCGCGGCACGGGTCCCATCTGGCGGACGCGATCATCACCGAGGACGCCCAAGCGGCGGCGCGCTTTGAACGCGAAGTCGATTCGGCTACCGTGTACGTCAATGCTTCGACCCGTTTCACCGACGGCTTCGAGTTCGGCTTCGGCGCCGAAACCGGGATTTCGACCAATCGCCTGCATGCGCGCGGCCCGATGGGACTGCGCGAGCTGACCACCTACAAGTACGTGATTCATGGCCACGGGCAGATACGGATTTGACCCGGCCGCGAGCCTCCGGCCATCGGTGGCGCGATGCGGGTAGGGCTGTTCGGCGGCAGTTTCAACCCGATCCACTTCGGTCACCTGCGATCCGCCGAAGAGGACCGCGAAGCTCTGGCTCTGGATCTGGTCTATTTCATCCCGGCCGCCTCACCGCCCCATAAGACCGAAGGCGAGCTGGCCCCCGCCGAGCATCGGCTCGCGATGGTGCGGCTGGCGACCAAAGGCAATCGCCACTTCATGGTTTCCGACGCTGAGATCCGGCGCATGGGACGATCTTATACCGTCGACACGGCGCGCCACTTCCTGCAGACCCTGCGCCAGCCGTCGACGCTGTTCCTGCTGATGGGCGCCGACGCGTTTGCCGATCTCGAGACCTGGAAGGACGCCGACACGCTGGTGACGCTCTGCAGCATCGCGGTGCATACCCGAATCGGCGCGGACGAATCCAACCACAGCGCCGGCGCGGTTGCCGTATTGAAGAGGTTTGGCTACATTAGGGAGCAGGATCATTACGTGCATCCGAGCGGTCAGACGCTGTCGTTCGTCCAAACCACGATCTTGCCAATTTCAGCCACACTCATCCGGGAGAAGCTCCGGCGCAAGGAATCCGTTCGCTACCTCCTGCCCACCGATGTGGAAGAGTACATCGAGCGTCATGGGTTCTACTGAGAGTCGTCCGACCGACGTGAACTCGCTGGAGAAGGCCTTTGCGGCGGCCGAGGGAGCGCTCGACAGGAAGGCTTACGATCTGGTGGTGCTCGAGGTCGAGCATCTCAACTCGATCGCCGACTACTTCCTGATTGCGACCGGCCGCTCGGATATCCAGGTGCAGGCCATCGCGCGCGGCATCGAGGAACGCCTGGCCCGCGCCAACGCCCGTCCGCTTGCAATCGAAGGACTCAACCTCGGCCACTGGGTGGTGCTCGATTACGACGACGTGGTGATTCACGTGTTCTTCGAGCCGACGCGGGAGTTCTATCGCCTCCAGGACAACTGGTTCGATGCGCGCGAGGTCACGCTGCCCGAGCCGTGGCTCTCGCAGGCCCGCGATCTCCGTTTACGCAGCGCCGCGCGGGCCTGAGCCGGCGCCGCTCACGCGCCGCAGACGTAAGCCTCCGCGATCGCGCCAAGGATCGAAACCTTCAGCACCCGTTGGGGCGCGATGGCGCGATCGGCCACCAGCTCGCGCATCAAGGCGCGCTCGCCGGTGAGCATCACGATTCGCCCGCCCGGGACGATAACCCGCCTGAACTCCGCCATCATGCGCCGGTAGAGCCGGCGATTGTCGCTATGTGATCCGAACCTCATGCCCCACGGCAGGTTGGTGACGATTTTGGTGACGCTGCGGTCCGCAAGCGGCAGCGCGGCCGCATCCCAGACGCGCAACTCGATCGGTTTGTAGCGCGGCCCGATGTTGATTCGCGCCGCGGCCAGCGCCTCGGGCTCGTGGTCGCCGCCGAGCAGCATCCGGTAGCGCCCCAGTTCGGCGCGCTCGATCAGGATGGTTCCGACGCCACAGACGGGATCGAGCACGACGTCATCGTCGCGCGGGTCCGAGAGCCAGGCGAGCGCTGCCGCGACGGCGGGACGCAGCGATCCCGGCCGGTCGGCAATCTTGTACCCGCGATGGCGCAGCCGATCGTCGCTCAGCCGAATCGCGGCCATGAATTCGTCGCCGTTCAGCATCGCCCAGATCTCGACCTCCGCCTGCTGTTCGTCGAGATGCCAGGCATGGTCGCCGCGTTCGGCGAGCCCCTTCTCCACGGCGCGTTTCAGATCGACGCGGCGGAACTCGTGCTCGCCCGCCATCCGCGCCACCACGCGAAACTTGAGGCGCCGTCCCGCCCGGCTGCCGGGCATCAGCCGGGCGCGGGCCTGCAAGGCCCACTCGAGATGATAGGAATCGCGCACCGCCGCGAGGATTTGGTCGACCTCCGCGCCGATCCCGCGCCGATAGGCGACGACCGCCAACAGATCCTCGGCGCATCGAAGCTTGAGCAGCGCCGGCGAGCACGGGGCGGTGAAAATCCCGATACCCGACCGCTCGGGCATCACGCGCTGCGCGAGCGCGCGCGCACCTTTGACCCGGGCCGCCGCTTCCTCGAGCGCGACCCCCTCGAGGCCGGGCTGGGTCTGCACCGCGTAGAGATCGGGACCCAGCCACAACGGCCGATTCGGCGTCGCAGCCGGCGGTGAAACTTTAGATTTTTCAGGGCGGGACAAGGACCGGCCGTTCCGGGCGCGGCCGCGGCGGCGTATTTTCTACTTCGCCCGCGCCACGTACTCGTGAGTTTCGGTATTGATCGTGATTACGTCGCCCTCGGAAACGAAATGCGGCACCTGCACCACCAGCCCGGTCTCCATCGTCGCCGGCTTGAGCGTGTTGGTAACCGCCGCGGTTTTGATACCGGGGTCGGTCCGGACCACGCGCAGGTCCACGGTTTTCGGAGGCCGCACGTTGAGCGGCGTGCTCTCGTGAAACTCGACTTCGACCTTCGTGTTCGGCTTCAGGAACTGCAGCACATCCTCGATCAGCTCGCTCGGAATCGCGATCTGGTCGTAGGTTTCGGTGTTCATGAAGTGATGCTGGTCGCCGTCCGAGTAGAGAAATTCCATCTCGACCTGGCTCAGGATGATCCGCTCGACGCGATCTTCCGAGCGGAACCGATTCTCAGTCTGCGAGCCGGTCTTCAGGTTGCGCAGCTTGGTCTGCACCATCCCGCGCCAGTTGCCCGGCGTGATATGGCTCACGGTCATCACGCGCCAGAGGTCCTTGTTGTACTCGATCATGAACCCGGCACGAAGCTGGGTGGCCTGAATCAGCATAATCTCAATGTGGTTTTGGAAAACTCGTTCGGAGGATCCCGATCCAAACTAACGGACCGGACCCGGACAGGCAAGCTCGCTCACGGCAGTTGCAACAGGCGCTGCCACCATGGCGGGTTCGGCGGGGGATAACCGTAGCCGTTGCCATAGCCATTGCCGTACGGCGATCGGGAGCCGTATGGATTGCGGTTGTAGCCGTAAGGCGCCGCGTAAGGGTTCCCGTAGGGAGACGGGTTGGCGCCATAGCCATAAGGATTCGCGCCGTAAGCGTATGGGTTCGCACCATAGGCGTACGGGTTGACGGCGTACGGGTTGACGGCGTACGGGGTGGTGCCGTAAAGCGGGGTGCCGGCGCTGCCCAGGTTGACCGAAGTTTCGACAAAATTGTCGCCGACGCCATAGGCGCGGATCGTCGCCTCGCCGCCCAGCATCTCGAAGGTCGTATCGAAGC